>JAPUES010000109.1 GCA_027492445.1 Sporomusaceae bacterium
AATATGTTAGAATGTAAAACTTGGGCAGTAGTAGGTGCTACTGATAATAAAGAAAAATTTGGCTATAAAATATTTAAAGTCATGTTAGAAGCAGGACTAGAGGTATATCCTATTAATAGGGGTGTCGATGAGATTTTAGGGAAAAAGTGTTATCCATCTTTGAAGGACTTACCGAAAATACCTGATGCGGTAGACCTAGTGGTACCGCCACGGGTTGGTGAACAAATTTTGCGAGAATGCGCAGAACTTGGCATTAAAAATGTTTGGCTACAACCAGGTGCTGATACTCAGCCTGTTATTGATTTAGCAAAGGAGTTAGGTCTTACAGTGGTTGACCATGCTTGTATTATGGTAGAGCTAAGAAATAAGGAGGTATAATAATATGGAAAGTGTAATGGCGGTAAACGCAGAGAATTTCCAAGGGGAAGTACTGGATGCAACATTACCCGTATTAGTAGATTTCTGGGCTCCTTGGTGTGGATATTGTACAAAACTTACACCAGTTTTTGAAGAACTAGCAGCTGAAATGGGTGATAAGGTTAAGTTTGTAACAATAAATGTGGATGAAAATCGAAGTATTGCTCAGCAGCATAGTGTCATGAGTTTGCCGACGATGCTCTTATTCAAAAATGGTGAGCAAATAGAAAAACTTATGGGCTTCATGCCTAAAGCTACTATCATTAGCAAAATCACACCCTTGTTATAAGATTATATAAGTCCGTCTAATGGCTTTTATGCTGTTAGGCGGATTTTTTTGCGTTCTAAATGTCCTAGTTATTGCATAAAAAGTAAGGGGATCTTAGTGGTTGGAGGAATGGATATTGATAAAAGTTATGCTAATAGGCCCACCTAATGTGGGGAAAAGTGTAATATTTAATTATTTGACCAGTCAATATGTAACTGTATCGAATTACCCTGGCACCACTGTTGATATCGCAAGGGGCTATTGTAAAATAAAAGGCGCTGGATATGAAATCATCGATACACCCGGGATATACTCCTTGCTACCGATTACCGAAGAAGAAGAGGTAACTAGACGGCTACTTGCTACCGAAAAACCAGATCTCATTTTGCAGGTCATTGATGGGAAAAATATTTCTAGAATGTTACCTTTGAGTCTGCAGCTCATTGATGCTGGTTTTCCTCTAATTTTAATTATTAATTTACTCGATGAAGCAAAACAATATGGAGTATCTATTAACGTTACCTTACTTGCTGATCTTCTTGGTATACCCGTTATTGGAACTTCAGCTACGAAGAAGCAGGGCTTAGGGATGATCAAACAGGCAATGGGAGAATATCAGAAACCAGAGTCGCCTTTTCAGCTAAAGTACTCCGCTGCCATTGAAGAGAGTATTAACGCTATCATACCTAAATTAACCAAGGATTATGGTATTTCTCCTCGGATGATGGCCCTGTTCCTGTTGCAAGGAGATACAATAGCCAAGGACTCAGTGAGTAAGGAAGCTTTGCAAGGCGGGATACAAGAAGAAGTAAAGAAACTAGCTGCTAATTTTGAATATAAAGTCGAGTATGTATTGACTCTAGAACGGCAAATCATAGTAGATACTATTTGTAAGGCTATTTTAATTGTTAAGAGTACATATCGAGGAGGGCTAGCAGAAAAATTAGGCCGATTAACAAGAGAAGCAAGTACAGGTATTCCCATTTTAGGTGTAGTATTATTTTTAGGTTTATATGAGTTTGTAGGAAAATTTGGAGCAGGTTTTTTGGTGGATTATATTGACAAGATAATCTTTGCCCAATATATTCAGCCAGCTGTCGAGTGTAGAGTATATCAATACATTCCATGGGCCTGGCTGCAATCCTTAGTTATCGGTAACTATGGAATTTTTTCCTTAGGATTTCGGTATGCTTTTGTAATTATTTTACCAATAGTAGGTACCTTTTTCCTTTTGTTTTCTATTCTAGAGGATAGTGGATATTTACCGCGAATGGCCATGCTAGTTGATAAAGTATTTAAATACTTAGGTTTAAATGGGCGGGCTGCCATTCCTTTTGCCTTAGGGTTTGGCTGTGGAACAATGGCTGTTATGGTGACTCGTACCCTAGAGACAAGGCGGGAGAGGATGCTAGCTACCTTTTTACTATCCTTATCTATACCTTGCTCAGCTCAGCTAGGTGTGATTTTAGCACTCTTATCTAATTTTCCTTTTGCTCTTATCCTATGGGGAATGTATGTAGGAGCTATTTTTTTAGTGATAGGTTGGCTTAGTGGGAAAATTCTATGGGGAAGGGCCAGTCCTTTTTATATGGAAATACCGCCTCTAAGACTGCCACAGCTGCAAAACATAATCAGTAAAGCAACCATTCGCATGTGGTGGTATTTTATTGAGATATTGCCGGTTTTTATTCTGACGAGCATCTTATTGTGGTGGGGAGATCGTAGTGGCCTGTTGGCAGATATTATCAAAGGTATGGAGCCGGTCATGCTGCTACTAGGACTACCGCCTGAAGTAGCCCAAACTTTTTTGTTAGGATTTTTCCGTCGCGATTACGGTGCGGCAGGCTTGTATGACTTATGTGCTAGTAATCTCTTAACAAAAGAACAATTACTAATTGCAAGTGTATCCTTGACGCTATTTGTACCTTGTATTGCGCAAGTGGCTGTAATGGTCAAGGAAAGAGGAATAGGCGTAGCGACTATTATGATTACATTGATAATAGGTATAGCTTTCTTGGCGGGCTGTCTATTACACTGGCTTTTACTGTCTTTACAATAGCATATACGGGTAGGAACTTTAAAGGAGGTGGAGGTATGCCACAGCTTATTTCTATTGTTGATTTAAAAGGAGGCGACAAAGTACGTATAGCAGCGTTACGAACCAAGGACGAGAAAGAACTGCGTAAATTAACAGTTTTTGGGATGCTGCCTGGCGCAGAAATTGAAATTCTGCAAACCTACCCTAGTTATGTGTTACGACTTGGCTATACGCAATTCGCATTGGATGATAAAATAGCCCAAACAATCATGGTAAATAAATAAGACTTGGCAAATTGCCAAGTCTTATTTATGTTATTCGCAGCAACTGCAGCCACTAACACTGCCTGCAATGGCTTTATTTAGGTCGGCAGTCAATGCTTTTATATCAATACCGTGTGCTGCAGCACCTTGTTCAATGTTTTCAAAACGTGCCGCCGAGCAACCAAGGCATCCCATGCCATAATTGCGGAATACATCAACGGTTTGGGGATACATTTGCACAACTTCTAAGATACTCATTTTTTCATTAATTAGCATACTAAAAACCTCCTATATATATTGATATATTTACCAACTATGACTAGTATACCATATTGGCTTGTCTCTGTCATGAAAGGATGAGGATTTGCCTTATGGTATTTAGTATAGTCTCTATTAAAGATGATATGCAATTTACTACTAGTATTTTAGTAAGAATCGGGGTAAAATGATTTGATGATTATCACAAAATGAAAATGGTTATAACTAGGAGATGGAACATAACATGCGTAAGCAACGAAGATATTTATTTTTAAGTATAATAATAATTTTCTTACTAATAGTTGTTTCTAAAATTGGCACTAGTTCAGTGGTGGCGAGCCACAATGGAAATAACCTTATCAATATTCAGGATGTACCAGTGCTAAATTATCATAAAGTAGATAACTTACAACATGCTTTATCAATTTCACCCCAAGAGTTCGAGGAACAAATGAAATACTTACACGACAATGACTATCATGGGATTACGCCGGATCAATTAATGGCGTACTTAAAATATGGAAAAGAGTTACCATCAAAACCCATTATGATTACCTTTGATGATGGTTATCTTGATAATTATACCAATGCCTATCCTATTATGAAAAAATATGGTTATACAGGAACTATATTTATTGTTACCAATCTTGTGGAAGAGGATTCTCGCTTTGTCACTTGGGATCAAGTTAGAGAAATGCAGCAGGCTGGTTTTGTATTTGGATCCCACACGGCCAATCATATATCCCTCACAAGTCTTACCAAGGAAGAGGTTAGCAATGAACTCAATCAATCCCGGAACAAAATTGCCCAACAACTTGGAAAACCACCAAAATATTTTGCTTATCCGACTGGTACTTATAATTCTGAAATTGCAGATCAAGTTCGCAAAGCAGGATATAAGGCGGCCTTTACCATTGAATATGGTGAGGTAGGGGCTGATAGTGATGTATATGCCTTAGAACGAATTCCAATTTTTAAAGGACAGAGAACCTTTCGCAGCTTTTTTATTCGTTTAAATGGTGCACCCTTTTTAGAAAGTTTGGGAATTATTAAAAGCTAATAAAAAACTTCATATTATTTTCATAATGGACAAAAGACCTAGTGGAAGAGGTCTTTTGTCCATTTTTGGTAAAAAAGTAATCATTTTTTAAAAGTAAGGAAGGATTTTATTTAGCAAAGGAGAATAGTAAAAGTGGGTAAAAGTGGTGGTAAGTGGTGAATGGATAGAAAATGGTGGTGATGAAGCTGTGTTGATGGGTGAATATCTACATAGTATTGATGATAAAGGACGGTTATTCTTGCCTGCTAAATTCCGTGAGGAATTAGGAGATAGCTTTATTGTCACCAAAGGCCTTGATAATTGCTTATTTGTATATGATAAGAAAGAATGGGCTATTCTAGAAGCAAAGCTAAAACAATTACCCTTAGCCAAACCAGAGGCGAGAGCCTTTGTACGGTTCTTTTTTTCAGGTGGGGCTGAGATTGCATGTGATAAACAGGGCAGAGTACTCTTGCCAAATACTCTTCGAGAATATGCCCATATTGATAAAGATGTTGTTGTTATTGGCGTATCCAATCGCATTGAAATATGGAACAAAGAAGCTTGGGATACCTACAATAAGGACATTGCTCCAACCGTAGCCCAAATAGCGGAAAGTTTAATTGATTTAGGAATTTAAGAAAACAGTAAGATAAAGAGCAAATGGTTTTAAAAAGGTGGTTAGTTAGGGTGGAATTTCATCATATAAGTGTTTTATTAGAGGAAAGTGTATCGGCACTAGTAACAAAGCCGGATGGTATTTATGTTGATTGTACCTTAGGCGGCAGTGGACATGCTGTACAAATCGTCAATCGCTTAAGCCCTGAAGGGCGATTTATTGGTATTGATCAAGATCCTGCTGCCATAGAGACCGGTAAACTAAGGCTAGCAAGTGCCAATTGCCGGGTAGATATTGTACAAGATAATTTTCAAAACATCGCGACTGTATTAGATAACCTTGGTATTGAGAAGGTAGATGGTATACTTTTTGACTTAGGAGTATCCTCTCATCAACTTGATATTGCAGAAAGAGGCTTTTCCTATATGCAAGATGCACCTCTTGATATGCGCATGAATCCCATGAGTGATTTTTCAGCATACCATGTAGTGAACCAGTATTCGGAAGAACAACTAGCACAAATTATTATTGAATATGGGGAAGACCGTTGGGCAAAAAGAATTGCTAAATTTATTGTGGAAGGTCGCAAGGAAAAACCAATTGAGACGACCAATGAATTAGTAACTGCGATAAAAAAAGCCATTCCTGCCGCAGCAAGAAAGGATGGTCCTCATCCTGCTAAGCGAACTTTTCAGGCCATACGTATTGAAGTAAATAATGAACTAGGTATTTTAAAAGAAACCTTTATTCATTCTATTAATAGGCTAGCCCTTGGTGGCCACATTTGTATTATTACCTTTCACTCTTTAGAAGATCGCATTGCCAAACAGACTTTCCAGGAGATGGCAAAAGGATGTATTTGTCCAATCGCCTTACCCATTTGTATGTGTGATCACAAGCCACAGATTAAGATATTAGGCAAGCCGAAAATCCCATCGGTGGTAGAATTAGAAGAAAATTCTCGAGCGCGCAGTGCTAAATTGCGAGTAGCCGAAAAAATAGTGTGATAGCAAGGCCAGTAATATAAAAACAGTCTATTTTTTTCAGGAGGGGAATACATATGTTAGTAAATAGAAAACAACACATAGATATTTATGAGGAACAACTTGCTCCAACTATCGTAAAATCTTTGCCTAAACTTAATATCGAGTTACGGGGTAAATGCTTGTTTACAGTACTGTTAATTGCTGCAATCGCTATTTTTGTTACCATGCGCAGTGAAGCTATTGTTCGATCTGGTTATGAATTGGTACAAATGAAGTCCCAAGCCCTTAGTTTACAACGGGAAAATGAACTGTTGCGTTTAGATATTGCTAAATTAAAATCACCACAACGCATTCAAGCCATTGCCACCATTGAACTAGGGATGGTTATGCCACAAACGGTATATTGTGCAGATCGTGCGGTGCAGAGTGTAGAAGTAACTGGAGAAAAAGAAAAAACAATGGTGTCAGTGAGTAAAAACCAATCATTCCAATGATAGGAGGAGAGGCCAGTGCCTTTATCCACCCATGTTACCATTCGAAAAAGGGTAACTTATCTTTTCCTATTGATTGCAGTCATCATGGTTGCACTTGGTTGTCGCTTAATGTATCTCCAATTTTATCAAAGTCATTGGTTGGCAGAAAATGCCCTTGATCAACGAATCCGAGATATTCCCGTAGAGTCAAAACGTGGTACAATTTTTGATCGGAACGGTAAAGAGTTAGGCGTAAGTATTAGTACGGAGTCTATATACGCTATACCAGCTGAAATAGTAGATGTAGATGACACAGCAGCCAAGTTGGCTGCTATTTTGGTTTCTGATAGGGAAAAGTTAACAGAAAAACTCAAAAAACGTCAAGCTTTCACCTGGATAAAACGTAAAGTTGATAATGATGTAGCCAAGGCTGTAAAAATTCTTGGTTTGCCAGGTATTGGCTTAACGCAAGAAAATCGGCGCTATTATCCCTATGATAACCTAGCTGCTCATATATTGGGCTTTACGGGTATTGACAGTCAGGGGTTAGATGGCGTAGAGTTAACTTTTGACAACTATTTAAAAGGCAGAAGTGGCAGTATTGTAGTGGAATATGATGCGCGTGGGCGGGAAATTCCTTATGCTACTCATCGGTTTATAAAACCAATTGATGGACATAATATTTACTTGACCATTGATGTTGTCATCCAGCAAATTGTGGAACGTCAATTGGAACGAGTCATGCAAGAAACCCAAGCAAAGGCAGCTACTATTATTGCAATAGAACCTCATTCTGGTGAGATATTGGCCCTTGCCAATCGGCCAGACTATAATCCCAATCATTTCGCTGATTATTCGCCAAAATTATGGCGCAATATTGCTGTATCCAATACCTATGAACCTGGTTCTACTTTCAAAATCATTACCACGACAGCAGTATTAGGTGAAAAAGTTGTTACTCTTAATGAACGTTTTTTTGATCCTGGGTCTGTAGAAGTGCAAGGCAGGCATATTCATTGTTGGAAAGCTGGTGGTCATGGCAGTCAAAGCTTTCAAGAGGTAGTAGAAAATTCCTGTAATGTAGGTTTTGTGAATGCGGGACTGCGCCTTGGGAGTGAATCTTTTTACAAATATTTAAATGCTTTTGGTTTAGGGCAATTAACAAATGTAGATTTGTCAGGAGAAGCAAAAGGTATTATTATAGGAAAATCAAAAGTTAAGCCACTCGATATTGCAACCATGTCCATGGGGCAGAGTATTGCTGTTACTCCCATGCAATTGGTAACAGCAGTAGCTACAGTTGCCAATGACGGGCAGCGGCTAAGGCCGCAAATTGTTAGAGAAGTGAAAGATAAAAATGGGGAAATTATTCGTGGATTTCAGGCAGATATCATAAAACAAGTGGTGGATAAAGAGACTGCCCAAGTAGTTAAGAGTGTTTTAGAAAGTGTTGTGGAAAATGGTACAGGTAAGAGTGCTTATTTAGAAGGATATCGTATTGCTGGTAAGACGGGCACGGCACAAAAGGTTGGAGAAGGCGGCTATATGGCAGGTAAATATATCGCTTCTTTTGCTGGTTTTACGCCAGCGGATAATCCGCAAATTGTAATGCTCGTGGTCATTGATGAACCCGTTGGTTTATACTATGGTGGGCAAATTGCCGCTCCTGCTTTTGCCGCTGCCATGAAAGATATTGTGCAATACCTTAATATTACGCCCCATAATAAGAAAGATTCTTTGCCACAAACACAAGAGGCTCATGTCTTGGTACCAAGTGTTATAAATTTACCCATTCTAGAAGCAGTGGGGGAACTTCAAAAAGTTGGTTTACAGGCTAGAATAGAAGAAAAGGGGGAACGAATAGCCGATCAAATCCCGAAACCTTACAGCCCTATTCCAAAGGGTTCTAGCATCTTGCTATACACTAGTACACCACGCTATGGCACAAGTGAAGTTACAGTACCAGATTGTTCAGGAAAGACCCTGAGGGAAGTATCAGATTTATTAGCTGACATGGGTCTTAGTATAAAACCTTCGGGAGTTGGGGTAAAAAGCATTTCCCAGCAGCCCGTGCCAAATAGTAAAGTGCCGCCAGGTACGGAGATTATTATATTTTTTGAGTAGGATAAGAAAGAACAATTGATTTTTATAGTATGTGTCAGGTCCATATAGTAATCTGTTTGTTAGTGTGATAAAATTGGCAATAATAGTAATACCAGTGATGAATGCTGAGATATTGGAGGAATTTTAGATGGGAAAGACCTTACAAGAACTTGTGGCTTTACTGCCAGATGCTAAAATACAGGGAAAAACAAATATCCTCATTGAAACATTGGCCCATGATTCTCGCCTTGTTGTACCTGGCACTTTATTTGTTTGTTTATCAGGTTTTAAAAACGATGGCCATGATCATGTTATGCAGGCTTATGCCCAAGGGGCTGTAGCAGTACTTGTGGAAAAAGAAATTGAAAATATGCCCGCTGATTTAACGGTCATTGCTGTTAAGAGTACGAGGGAAGCAATCAAAAGCATTACCCCATACTTCTTTGATTATCCTAGCCGCAAACTACGTATGATTGGGGTAACAGGCACGAATGGTAAAACCACTACTACTTATTTATTGAAGAGTATATTAGAAGAAGCAGGTTTTAACGTAGGGGTTATTGGAACTATCCAAAATACCATTGGTGAACGCATTATTCCGACCAAAAACACTACACCGGATATTATTGACTTACAGAGCTTGCTCGCGGATATGGCGGTAAGTCACATGGATTATGTAGTAATGGAAGTATCTTCTCATGCACTAGCCCTTGAACGAGTGGCAGGGTGTGAATTTGATGTAGGTATTTTCACGAATATGACAAGAGATCACTTGGACTTTCATGTGACCTTTGAAAATTATTTGGCAGCTAAGACTAAATTATTTGAGCTGTTGACCGCCAAGGGTAACCAAAAAGAAAATAAAACTGCCATCATAAACATTGATGATGAGGCGGGAGATAGTATCTTGGCAAAGACACAATGTAGAAAAATTACATATGGCATTCAGTCTAGTGCGGATATAAAAGCAGAGCAGGTTGATATACAGGCTTCAGGAACGAGTTTTAACATTACTGGTTCTTGTGGCCTTATACCTTTAAAGCTAAGCATTACAGGACTATTTAATGTATATAATGTCCTTTCGGCTGTTGGTGCCGCTTTGGCGGAGGGGATTGATCCTAAGAGTATTAAAGTAGCCCTTGAAAAATTTCAAAGCGTACCAGGTAGATTTGAACTAGTAAATGCTGGGCAAGATTTTAGCGTGATTGTAGATTATGCCCATACGCCAGATGGTTTAGAAAATATTTTGAAAACCGCTCGGCAAATTGCCAAACGACGCATTATCGTAGTTTTTGGCTGTGGTGGTGATCGAGACCGTACGAAACGGCCAATGATGGGGAAACTTGCGGCCCAATATGGAGATGTTGTCATAGCAACATCTGATAATCCAAGAAGTGAAGAGCCAGAAGCTATTTTAAATGAAATTGAAATCGGTATACAAGAAGGGCTCACCGAGGGTAAAATATACGAAAAAATTAGCGATCGACGGGATGCAATTGCCAGGGCATTACAGATTGCTAACCAAGAGGATATTGTAATCATTGCTGGCAAAGGCCATGAAGATTACCAAATCCTTAAGGATCGAACTATTTCCTTTGATGATAAGGAAGTTGCCAAGGAAATCATCAGGGAGATGATATAATGGCAGATTTCACAATTGAAGAGATTTGTCTTGCAACCCAAGGAAAAGTACAGGGAGTAAGGAGTATAGATGGGATTCATGGAATTTCGACAGATACTCGTACGGTTAAAGAAGGGGCGCTTTTTATACCCTTGGTTGGCGAAAAATTTGATGGACATGATTTTATTGACCAAGCGGTAAGGAATGGTGCAGCAGCTATACTCTCTAGTCGTTTCGACCTTCTTGTTCCGCCCCATGTTACCCTTATCCTCGTAGAAGATACTCTGCTGGCTCTCCATGGATTAGCTCGTTTTCATCGACAACGGTTTTCTATACCCGTTATCGGGATTACTGGCTCAAATGGTAAGACGACGACAAAAGATATGATTGGGGCCGTTTTAGGCAGCCGCTATCAGGTTTTGAAAACAGAGGCTAATTATAATAATGAAATTGGTCTACCGATGACTTTGTTACAGCTTACGGCGAAGCATGAGGTGGCCGTTGTAGAAATGGGAATGCGCGGAAAAGGGCAAATTCGCCAGTTGGCTGAGATTGCCTTACCAACCCTTGCTGTTATTACCAATGTGGGTGAAACTCATATTGAGTTATTAGGTTCCATTCAAGAAATTGCAGTAGCCAAAGGGGAACTCCTTGAGGTACTACCAGTTAGTGGTTTGGCAGTTCTTAATGCCGATAATCCTTATGTAATAGAAATGGCAAAAAAGGCAGAGCATCGGGTCACCTTATTTGGTTTAGAACAGGGGGATATACGAGCTGAAAACATTCAAGTGGATGGAACGGGTATGACGTTTCTCTGCTGCTCTTCTTATGGAGATTTTTCTGTCTCCCTACCAACCGTTGGTAAACATAATATTTACAATGGGCTAGCTGCCATTGCCGTAGGCTTTGCCCTAGGTTTAGAGGCTAAGGAGATTCAACAGGGAATTGGTAGTTTTAATGCTAGCCCCATGAGATTACATATCGAAGACATGGGAGGATACATTGTAATAAATGATGCTTACAATGCCAGTCCCATGTCCATGGCAGCAGGCATTGATACTCTTTTTGAAGTGGCCCAAGGCCGCAAGGTTGCCGTCCTTGGTGATATGCTAGAACTAGGAGAGTTTGGCGTAGAAGCTCACCGCCAAATAGGGGAAAAACTAGCAGTAGGTAAGATTGATATTCTAGTGACAGTGGGGGAACTAGCAGCTCATATTGTAGAGGCTGCGAAAGAACAAGGCGTAAAACTTGCCGTTGCCTGCAAAGATCATGAAGAAGCTAGTAATGCCTTACAGAAAATGATTGTGCCTGGTGATACGATTTTAATTAAAGGTTCCCGGGGTATGAAAATGGAAAACATGATTAAAGTGTTTTTATGATAATGTCTTTGGAGGTTGATTATGCAAGAATTGTTATATGCCTTAGGAATGGCATTTGTAATAGCGTTAGTACTTGGACCTCTGCTTATTCCTTTACTTAGACGCTTTAAGTTTGGCCAAAGCATTCGCCAGGAAGGACCTGAGCGGCATTATGCCAAAGCTGGAACGCCAACCATGGGTGGTATTATTATTTTACTAGCACTCATTGTGCCTGCTATCATTTATAGTGGTAAGAGTTCAGAGGTTTGGCTGGCTTTATTTGTAACCTTGGGCCATGGATTAATTGGTTTTTTAGATGATTTTATTAAGGTGGTACTAAAACGTTCCCTCGGACTTAAGGCCAAACAAAAACTCTTAGGCCAGATTCTGATGGCTGTTGCCTTATCTTATATTGCTACCCACTATATGGGACGTGGTACGGATTTATGGATTCCTTTGCTAGATATCAATGTTGATCTTGGTCCCTTATATTATATATTAATCTTTTTAGTGTTAGTCGGGACGACGAATGCGGTAAATTTGACAGATGGTCTTGATGGATTGGCAGCTGGTACAACAACGGTAGCAGCCCTTGCTTATGCTGTGATTGCGATGAGTTTTGGCAAACCCGACTTAGCTATTTTTTGTGTATCCCTAGCAGGGGCAACCCTTGGGTTTTTAAAATATAATGCTCATCCGGCAAAAGTATTTATGGGGGATACAGGTTCTTTAGCCTTAGGCGGTGCCTTGGCTGCGGTAGCAGTGATGACAAAAACTGAGCTACTGTTAGTAATCGTTGGCGGTGTTTTTGTTTTTGAAGCATTATCCGTTATTATACAAGTCATTTCATTTAAATTAACTGGTAAACGTGTGTTTCGCATGAGCCCCATACATCACCATTTTGAACTATCTGGTTGGTCTGAAATAAAAGTAGTTACCGTATTTTGGCTGACTGGCATTATCTTTAGCGCCATAGCATTAATTATTTTAGCAGTGAGTCGGGTAGGAGGAATATAATATGCCATTTAATAATAAGAAGATAGTAGTACTTGGGGCTGGTATTAGCGGGGTTTCCGTGGCCCAGGTGTTACAGCAACAAGGTGCCCAGGTAATCTTAAGTGATGCTAAACCTGCACAGCTTTGCAAAAATCAGGATTTTAGTCTGCTAGAGCAATGTGGTGTAGAGCTAGCGTTAGGTCACCAAGATGAAGGACTTCTTACAAATGTTGACTACCTTGTGGTATCGCCTGGTATTGCGATTGATATTCCTCTCATAACAGCTGCTAAAGATCGAGGCATTACTGTTATCAGTGAGATTGAAGTGGCATATCGTCTTTGCCCAGCTCCTATTCTCGCCATTACTGGAACCAATGGAAAAACCACCACCACGACTCTCCTTGGGGAAATGATAAAAAGAATGAATCCCGAGGTAGTGGTCGGCGGTAATATTGGTCTAGCTTTATCCCGAGAAGTGGCTGAGATTGGTGAAAAGGGTATTGTAATTGCCGAAATATCTAGCTTTCAGCTAGAAGGAATTATTGACTTTAAGCCCCATATCGCCGCCATATTAAATATAACTCCAGATCATTTAGATCGGCATCATACGATTGAAAACTATATCGAAATGAAAGAGCGAGTGTTTGCTAACCAAACAAAAACAGATTATATTGTACTTAATTATGATGATAATACTGTCCGTGCCATGGAAAATAAAGTAGCATCCCAAGTGTTCTTTTTCAGCTCTGAAAGAGAATTGCCAGCAGGAATATATATTAAAGAGGGAATCATCACCATTACATGGGATGATAAAACCATTCCAGTGTGTCCGGTTAAGGATATAACGTTACCAGGTCGTCATAATGTTGAAAATGTATTGGCGGCTTGCAGTATTGCCTACTTAGCAGGGGTAAAAGTCGAGGATATGGTGCAAACTATACAAGAATTTACTGGTGTTGAGCATCGCATTGAAAAAGTTGCTGTCATTCATGATGTTGCTTATTATAATGATTCCAAAGCCACCAACCCCGAATCTTCTATTAAAGCGCTACAAGCCTTTAAAGAGCCCCTTATCTTAATTGCAGGCGGGCGGGACAAAAATACCGATTTGACGGATTTTATGCAGCTCATTACAGAAAAAGTACAACATTTAATTTTAATTGGTGAAGCAACGCAGCGATTCCGGGCAGCGGCAATAGAAAAGAATGTAAAAAACATCTATGATGCAAGGGATTTGGTTCATGCCGTATCCTTAGCCCATGAATTAGCTCAAAAACAGGATGTAGTATTATTATCACCAGCTTGTGCTAGCTATGACATGTTTAAAAGTTATGAAGAACGTGGTAAAATATTTAAGGCTTTGGTAGCAAAGATACGCTAGTAACTGGTTTTTTAATGCTTAGACGTTAGGGGGGAGTTGCTTTGGCGGTTAGACCCAAGTCGCTGGATTTTATTTGTTTTTTTACTGTTATCGCACTGTTAAGTTTTGGTGTAGTAATGGTGTATAGTTCAAGCGCGGTCTCAGCCTATGTCAACTTTAATGATAGTTACTATTTTTTTAAGCGCCAACTTGTTTGGGGGACCTTAGGATTTATAGCCATGCTATTTACCCTTAGCATTGATTATCATGTGTGGCGCAAGCTCGCCACACCAGCTTTACTAGTTACCATAGTACTGCTAATTTTAGTTTTAATTCCAGGACTCGGTAAGGTGGTAAACGGTGCACGTCGCTGGTTAGGATTTGGTTCTTTGTATTTACAACCCTCGGAAATTGCCAAAATAAGTATGGTGTTGTATTCTTCTGCCAACTTAGCTCGCCATCAGGAGAAAATCACTAGCTTTTTAAAAGGCCTTTTACCTCAATTGGTCATACTCTTAGTGATATTTGGCTTAATTCTAAAAGAACCGGATCTTGGAACGGCCTTGGTGATTGGCGGGACTGTTTTTGTCATGCTTTTTGCTGCAGGCGCAAGGTTGTCTCACCTCACATCCCTTGGCCTGGTTGGCGTTGTTGGTATTATTGCTGCTATTATTCTAGAACCTTATCGCTTAAAACGATTGCTGGCTTTTAGCAATCCTTGGGCCGATCCTTTAGATACTGGCTATCATATCATTCAGTCCCTTTATGCTCTTGGTTCAGGCGGTTTATTTGGCGTTGGACTAGGACGGAGTCGGGAAAAATTCTTATACCTGCCCGAACCTCATACGGATTTTATTTTTGCAATATTAGGGGAAGAGTTGGGCTTTATTGGTACCATAGCAGTCATCTTATTATTCTTTTTATTTGCCTGGCGGGGGTTTAAAATCGCAATCGCAGCACCGGATATTTTTGGCAGCCTCTTGGCTACGGGCATAACGACCATGATTGTTGTGCAAGCTTTGATGAATATTGCGGTGGTAACTGCTTCCATGCCCGTAACAGGAATACCACTTCCATTTATCAGTTTTGGCGGTTCGGCATTGATTTTTACTTTAGCAGGAGTTGGTATCTTACTTAATATTTCTCGCTATGCTAATGTGAAATAACGATAAAAAACGTTATAGGGTTCAAAGTAAGGGGGAGCAAAGAGATGCGCATTATAATGTCCGGCGGGGGAACAGGTGGACACATCTACCCCGCTATTACTATAATTAAGGCCATACAAAAACAGGTTCCGTCCTGTGAAGTACTATTTATTGGTACGGAGCAGGGACTAGAAGCAGATATTATTCCCAAAGAAGGTTTTGCTTTTAAAACCATCACGGTACGAGGCTTTGAACGTAAAATATCATTAGAAAATATAAAAACCATTGGTAAAACCATTGGGAGTTTATGGAAATCCAAATCCATTATCAAAGAATTTAAACCTGATATTGTAATTGGGACAGGCGGGTATGTTTGCGGTCCTGTTTTATTGGCTGCTAGCATGATGGGGATTCCAACCATGATTCAGGAACAAAATGTAATTCCTGGAATTACCAATAAAATTTTAGCTCGATTTGTGGATAAAATAGCCGTTGGCTATGCAGAAGCAATAAAATATTTTCCGAATAAAGAGAAGGTATTTGTCAGTGGCAATCCCATACGCCCTGATGTATTAACTGCGACTCGGGAGGAGAGTATGATTGCTCTGGGCCTTGATCCTAAGAAACGCACGATTTTAATATCAGGTGGCAGTCGAGGAGCGCGCAGTATCAATCAAGCTATGCTACAGGTTCATCAAGAGTTTGCAGGCAGAAATGATATACAACTCTTGCATATTACTGGACAAAACGAGTATAATGGCATAGTTGGAAATTTAAAGCAATGTTGTATAGATATAAATAAGGTTGGCAATATTATCATCACACCTTATTTGTATAATATGCCTCAGGCATTGGCTGTAGCTGATTTGGCAATCTTTAGGGCTGGTGCCGTTGGTTTAGCCGAACTCACAGCAAGGGGGATTCCGTCAATTTTGATTCCCTATCCTTATGCTGCTGAAAATCATCAGGAGTTTAATGCAAAAGCCATGGAGCAACAAGGGGCTGCGATTCTGATTCGTGATCAGGATTTAGATGGAGCTAAGCTGAGTCAGCGTATTAATGAATTAATAAGTAATCCTCAAAAACTTGATGACATGGGCATGGCTAGTAAGAAAATAGGGTGTCCGAAAGCTGCTGAGAGTATTGGGGAAATGGCTCTTACAATGATAAGATAAAAAGAAAATATATACTGTAACACCCTTATGAATCTAAGCATACTATAAAACACGCATTAGAGCAGAGAGGCAAAAGGGGTGGGCGAGAAGGGGGAGACAAATTTTTGCTAAACAATATAAAAAACATTCACTTCGTCGGTATCGGCGGCGCTGGAATGAGTGCGATTGCTAAAGTTTTACTAGAGATGGGGTATAACATTTCAGGATCTGATATGACAAAAACGGAAACCACCAATAGGCTGGAAAATAGCGGAGCTAAGATCTTTGTGGGACACCATGGTGACAACATTATCGGTGCACAAGCAATTGTGGTTTCTACAGCGATTCCTCAGACCAATCCTGAAATAGCAATGGCGAAGGAAGAAAATATTCCTGTCTATCATCGTGCAGATATGATTGCCCAATTAATGGAGCGTTATCAAGGGATTGCGATTGCTGGTGCTCATGGTAAGACGACTACGACGGCAATGGTTGCTGTCATGCTAGAACATGCAGGTGTTGATCCTACCGTAATCATTGGCGGCGAAGTTGATTATTTACATGGCAGCGCAAAGCTTGGAACTAGTAAATATCTAGTAGCTGAGGCTGATGAAAGCGATGGCTCTTTTTTGAAATATTCACCTCAAATTGCGGTAGTCACGAACATTGAAAATGATCATATGGATTTTTATAAAACAATGGAAAATGTTTTACTTACTTTTAAGAAGTTTTTGCATAAATTACCGCGTGAAACAGGGTTAGGTATTTTATGTTTTGATAATGCTCATATCCGTGAATTAGTATCTCAGTTAGATAGAACTTATATCTCATATGCACTTGACCATGATGCTGAATATATGGCTTCTAATATTCGAACACAAGGACCCATTACGACCTATGATGTTTATCACGAGGGAAATTTATTAGGTACAATAAAATTAAATGTTCCAGGCAGACATAATGTAGCGAATTCTTTAGCTACTGTCATTGTTGGCTTGCAGGTTGGTCTTACCTTTGATCAAATAAGAGAAGGGCTAGCCCATTTTAATGGGGCGAAGCGTCGTTTTCAGACTAAGGCGCGGATGAATGGCGTTTGGATTATTGATGATTATGCTCATCATCCTACAGAAATTTCAACGACCCTACTTGCGGCGCGGCAAACAGAGCCCAAACGGCTGATTTGCATATTCCAGCCCCATCGCTATTCCCGAACACAATTTTTACGTGAGGAATTTGGCCGTGCTTTTACGTCTTGTGATTTATTAATTC
>JAPUES010000110.1 GCA_027492445.1 Sporomusaceae bacterium
CCATTAAAAGTGGGGCGAATCTTGCGGTAGAATAAACCGATAGGTATTTGTTCTCCCCATAAAGCCCCTAAAGAGAGGGCGGCATTTAAGTCCTCGGGATTATATCCTTCCATTTCTTCAATTGGCTTTACGCGCTGTTGGTACCATTGGTAGGTATTCACCTTGTTGAAGGAAACACAAGGCTGGAGAATGTCAATCACAGAAAAACCAGGATGGCGAATGGCTTCTACCATTAGGTTTGCTAATTGAACGCTATTTGCAACAGAAGCCCGTGCGACAAAAGTAGCCCCGACACTTAAGGCCATTTTTACGATATTAATAGGCTGTTCTTTATTGCCAAGAGGAGGGGGGGTGAATTTTGTGATCATCCCCAAGTCACTCGCTGGTGATGTTTGCCCTTTTGTTAAGCCGTAGATCTGATTATTGTGAATGAAATAACTAATGTCTAAATTGCGACGCGCAGTATGGACAAAGTGTCCCATGCCAAGACCCATGCCATCTCCTTCACCGCCTTCCGCAATTACGGTAAGATTATGGTTGGCTAATTTGATGCCTGTTGCCACAGGGAGTGACCGCCCATGTAATGTTTCAATGCGGTAGGTGTTTATATATTGGCTAATTTTACTGGAACAGCCAATGCCTGTTGCTAGGACAGTTTGTTCCAAATCAAGATTAAGGATACCTAGTGCTTTTTTCAAAGAGTTGAAAATTCCAAAGTTGCCGCAGCCAGCACACCAGGTTGGTTCATAAGCAAGATTACTATCGTGAACAGCCATTAGGATAGCACCTCCTTGATTTTAGTAAGAATTTCAGAAGGCACAAAGGGGCGGGAGTCATATTTTAAGTAGCAATAGTCAGGTTTATAGCCTGTATGAGCACGTAGAATACTGCCAAGCTGAGCCGTTTTGTTGCCTTCAATTAAGAGGGTTTTTTTGGTGCCCTGTAAAAACTCCTCCATTGCAGCTGTGGGGAAAGGGGAAATATAGAGAACTTGCAAAAAATTAATCTTCAAGCCTTGTTGGCTGGCCTCCTGTATTGCCTCTAAGATAGCTCCTTTGGTTGAACCCCAAGCGATAATGGTTAAATCGGCATCCCTAGGGCCATGGAGGGTAATAGCAGGTAGGTCTTTCTCCATATTAGGTAGTTTATTATATAATTTATCGGTACCAGCAACGGTAATGGCTGGTTCATGAAGAGCATATTCATGGTTTCCTGAACTATAAAAACCATCTTCGCCATGGGTATAACTGGTCGCAATGTGACGACCGCCTATTTGACCAGGAATAGCCCTAGGTGATACCCCGTCGGGAGTAATCTCATAGCGCAGGTAGGAGGTAGTATCTTCTTTAAAAAGCTTGCCGCGGTCAATTACTAACTCTTTCGTCTCAAAGAAGGGCTGAGATACCATGGAATCTGCTAAAAATTTATCCGTTAAAATAATGCATGGCACTTGGTATTTATCGGCTAGATTAAAGATGCGAAAGGTTTCATAAAAGCATTCTTCAATGTCTCCAGGTGCGACGACAATGCGCGGAAATTCCCCTTGGGAAGCATGGACCACAAAGTTTAAATCTGCCTGGGCGGTTCTAGTTGGCAGACCTGTACTTGGACCGCCGCGCTGGGCATTGACCATTACCAGAGGAACTTCGGCTTGCGCTGCAAACCCTAAGGCTTCCACCATCAAAGCAAACCCTCCACCACTAGTTGAACCCATGGAGCGTGCACCCGTGAAGGCGGCACCAATCAGCATATTAATGGCTGCTATTTCATCTTCCGCTTGTTTAAAGACAAGACCATAATTTTTGCCGTAATCCACTAAGTAACTAAGTACGCTAGAACCAGGCGTCATGGGGTACCCTGCAGAAAATTTACAACCAGCTTTAATAGCTGCCAAGGAAATGGATTCATTGCCGTTTAGTAGCATTTTAGGCACAGCATTATGCTCGAAATCTAAGGGGAAGGTCTTTTTTACAGAAAAAGTTTCTAAGATATAAGCATATACTTTTTCTAAAATTTCAATATTATCCTGTTGTAATTTTTCATCATGAAATTCATCTTTTATAACGTCAATTAAGACTGGAAGAGGATAGCCTGTAAGAGCAGAGAAGGCCCCTAACATAGCGCTGTTGCCCATGATTTTTTTGCTGCCTTTAGGGAGATAATCCAGTAATGCAATAGGGCAGAGTAAAGTGCCGGTAGGGATTTTACTCTTATCAATAGTAACGTTGGCAGAATCGTACAATACAATGGCCCCAGGTTTTAGGTGGGATGCATAACATTCGAAGGCTTGTTGAGAAAAAAGACCTAAAAAATCCAAAGGTTCTTCGTAGGCTGTTAGTGGTTGCTGGGAAAGGCGCACTAGGCAAGAATTTAGGCCCCCTTTAATCAGGGATGGATATTCGTTCACGACAAAAGACCATAATCCGCTACGGTTAGCCCCTTTCGCTACCATGGAACCGGCGCTCATCACACCATAGCCAGCTTCACCGCCAAATAGGCAGGTGTAATCTCCATGACTCATTGTTCTACCTCCCTCGTCATAAGTTACCTTTATATGACAATAGTTTCGTGAAAAGTCAGGAAAAACCTTTATTTGGGAGGAAATATTACGACAGGTTACTTATGACCCTTACTTAACTTATTTCGAGTAGTATGATACAATCTCTATAAGTATAAATAGGGAGGTATAGTATGCAGTTGCTGAAAGATAAGATTCAAGCAGAGGGAGTGGTCATTCAGAATTCCTTGCTGAAAGTAGACTCTTTTTTGAATCACCAACTAGATCCAAAACTGATGGTGCAGCTTGGAGAAGAGTTTGCCCTACGGTTTAAAGATAATAAGGTAACCAAAGTAGTAACCATTGAATCCTCAGGTATTGCTGTTGCCATAATGGTAGGACTGGCCCTGCAAGTGCCTGTTGTATTTGCGAGAAAGAAGAAATCTGCGGTTGGTAATGATGATGTTTATAGTACAACGGTATATTCCTTTACCAAAAAAGAAAGCAATTATGTAACCATATCTAGAGAACTACTCGCAGCAGAGGATAATGTTATTATTATTGATGATTTCTTGGCGAATGGAGAAGCTGCCCTTGGTCTTACTAATATTGTAGAGCAAGCTGGTGCTAAGGTTGTTGGCATTGGAATTGTCATTGAAAAATCATTTCAACCCGGAGCGGAGAAACTAAAAAATGCTGGCTATCGAGTAGAATCCTTGGTTCGTATTGCATCTTTCTCCGATGGACAGGTACACTATGTATAAGGTCATATTGTTTGATTTAGATGGGACCTTAACAGATCCTAAACCAGGTATTACGAAATCGGTTCAATATGCTCTTAGTAAAATGGGCATTGAAGAAGAGGATTTAGAAAAGCTTACGCCTTTTATTGGACCGCCTCTTATTGCCTCTTTTAAAGAGTTTTATCAGTTAACGGAGGAGGAGGCTAAAGAAGCTCTGCAATATTATCGGGAACGCTTTTCAAAGGTTGGCCTCTACGAAAATGCAGTATACGAAGGTATTAAAGAATTATTAGGCGCCCTCCAAGGTCAGGGGAAAACCTTATATGTTGCTACTTCCAAACCAACCGTGTTTTCCGTAAAAATATTAGAACATTTTGGCTTGCTCCCTTATTTTGCCGGAGTCATTGGCAGTGAACTAGATGGAACAAGGGTAGAAAAAAGTGAAGTTATCGCTGCTGTTTTATCAGAAATAGAAAATCCTGAGTTAGAGAGTATTCTCATGGTAGGGGATCGAAAGTTTGATATTTTGGGTGCGAAGGAAAACAATATTGCTGTGATTGGCGTTGCTTATGGTTATGGAGGCTATGCTGAGCTAAAAGAGGCAAAACCAAACTATATTATAAAAACAGTCGCAGAATTAAAAAAAATACTTTGCGAATAGCTAAAAAAATAAGGTTCAGGTTTCTCTTTTTATGTAAAAGAAAAACCTGAACCTTATTTTAATATAATTCTCCTCTAAGGCGAGCTATTTCCGCTTGAATTTCTGAATAGTACCAGCGAGTTGATTTTCCAATACTACAACGCATTGCGTCAATTTTTCCCTCAAGGGCCATCTTTCTCATTTTCTTAAGATCAAAACCATTTGATGAGTAATAACTAGCTGAAATAAATCCTTGATTGTTCAATTTTTTCCGATATTGACTAACATCTCTGCTATCTAATTGCACTTGCCAAATCGACATAAAATATCCCAGCCTTTCTCTTTATTTTTTGATTTCATTATATACTTATTCAAGGGGAAAATGCTATAGAAAGTTATGTAAATTCTTGAAATATGATGTATAAAGGACAAAAGCAACTGACACAAGCTTTGTGCCAGCTGCTTTATCTTTATGCTTCACGCGGGAAGAAACGGTTGTGAATCGCGTTGACGGCTTCTCGTACCTTTTCGGCTTGAATGAGGCAGGAAATACTAATTTCTGAAGTGCTGATAACTTCAATATTAACGTTAGCGTCGGATAATGCGCCAAACATATTAGCAGCAATACCAGGATTGCCAAGCATTCCTGCACCAACAACAGAAACCTTAGCTACATTATAGTCTACAATAATACCAAATACTTGTATTTCGTTGCCGATTTCTTCAACTAAGGCCTTGGCTTGGGTGACATCGGTCTGGGCAACGGTGAAGACCATATCAATAATATTTTTATCCGTATTGCGAATGCTTTGTACAATCATATCCACATCAATATTAGCCTTCGCTAATGCTGAGAAAATTTTATAAGCAATCCCAGGGCAGTCTGGTACGCCTAGCATCGCAATTTTAGCCACATCCGTATCGTGAGTAACTCCTCTAACAATAAACTCTTTTTCTTCCACTGTATATTCCTCCCTAATAAATGTACCCGAATCATTGGTAAAAGTTGAACGGACATGAATAGGAACACCATAATGTTTGCCCATTTCCACAGAACGAGGCTGCATTACGCCCGCACCTAAGCGTGCCATTTCTAGCATTTCATTATAAGTAATTTCTTTCATACGCCGTGCATCTTTGACCACACGAGGATCAGATGAATAAATACCATCAACATCCGTATATATTTCGCAAGCATCGGCTTTGAGAGCTCCTGCTAGGGCTACAGCGGAAGTATCAGAACCGCCTCGTCCTAGGGTGAGAACATCTCCATCCATATTCATACCTTGGAAACCAGCTACTACTACAATATTTCCCTTAGCTAGTTCTTCTAATACCCTTTGGGGCTCAATATCAATAATTTTACCTTTCGTATAGGCATTATTTGTTTTAATGCCTGCTTGTAATCCCGTTAATGATATGGCTGAATGTCCAAGTTTATTAAAAGCCATTGCAATTAAAGCAATGGTTATTTGCTCACCTGTTGATAAAAGCATGTCCATTTCACGAGTATACTGATAAGGCTGTCCAACCACATCTTTAGCGAGGGTTATTAAATCATCCGTTGTATCTCCCATGGCCGAGACAACAACTACAATTTTATCGTCACGTTCCTTTTCCCGTAATACTCTTTGTACGACTGCCATAATTTTTTCAGGTGTAGCTACTGAACTTCCACCGAATTTTTTTACAATTAAAGCCATTCCCATCCTCCTTAGCACAGCTATTACTGCCAATAAGTTATAGTATTCTCCCTAAAAACACAAAACCCTCCTAAGGATGGACAAAAAAATGCAATAACATGAAAAAAAATCCTGGTGGTAATCAACGCCGCCAATTGCCGAAAAAACTTGTATTTTAAATAGAAGTTATGTTATTATCAATGTGATTTACTTTGGATGGTATCTTACTGAATCATACTGTAAGTAAATAGGCTTTGATTATATAGCATGGTAGTTATTTTTTATTTATTATCCGCTTAGATCTATGTAATGGACTGAGACGGGAGGTAGCAGGGAAAGCTATGCCTTTCGGACAAGTTCCGGAAGGCTTTTTATTTTGCCTTCCTCTAGGAGAGTTGTTAAGGATGATAGAAATGAAGGTCAAAAATAGACAAAGGCGGGATTTAGGACTGAGGAGTACATAATAAATGAGGAGGGCAATAACAATGGACAAGAAAAAAATAACAATTCCCCAGCTTAAAGCAATGAAACAGGCAGGGAAACGATTTAGGGTAGTGACGGCTTACGATTATTTACTAGCGAGCGTGATTGATAAATCCCCCATTGAAGCAATTTTGGTAGGTGATTCCTTAGGAATGGTAGTCCTTGGTTATGACAGTACCATTTCTGTTACCATGGAGGATATGCTGCATCATACGAAGCCAGTGGTAAAAGGTGCCCCTAATACCCTCATTATTGTAGATATGCCTTTTGGTTCTTATAATGTTAGTATTGGTGAGGCCATAACAAATGCCAACCGAATTATGAAGGAAGGCAAAGCAGATTGTGTAAAAATAGAAGGTGGTGCTCTAATCGCAGAGACGGTAGGAGCAATTGTTAACGCAGGGATTCCCGTTGTAGGACATCTTGGCTTAACGCCCCAAACCGTATCCCAATTAGGTGGCTATAAGGTGCAAGGCAAAGACGCAGATGCTGCTCTTAAGATGCTAGATGATGCACAAAAATTAGAGGCGGCTGGGGCTTGCGCCATTGTTTTGGAATGTGTGCCAGCGCCTGTCGCTAAATTAATCACAGAGAAACTTTCCATTCCTATTATTGGAATTGGCGCGGGCCCTCATTGTGATGCTCAAGTGTTAGTAGCCCAAGATATGCTGGGCATGTTTGATCGTTTCGTCCCTAAGTTTGTAAAGCAATATGCCAATTTAAATGGTTTAATTATGGAAGCATTGACGAATTATGCTGCAGAAGTTGCGGATGGGGTTTTCCCAGGAGCAGAACATAGCTTTGAGATGAAAGAAGAAGAATTAAAAGAATTGTATTAATAGAGAAAAACTTTGAAAGTAGAAAAAAATAAAAAAAGAATCTTACTGCATAGGTAAGATTCTTTTTTACTTCTATTTGAGAAAATTTGTATTTATGAGAAGCTACTACATCTGACTTTCCGTATAATATATGCTGTATACTTATATTATAGAAATAAAGTAGTCTTTTTTCAAAAATGGTATGAAAACATAGGGGAAATATCATACTAATATTGTATTATGTATAAGAAGTTTTAAGTTGCAAATATTCGCTTTTTTCAATCAATAGAACTATTTATAAATGTAACATTTTAGCATATTGACACTAAATTTGATTCTGTGGTAACTTAGATAAATGAATAGTAAAAGGAGGTTTTTTATGAGTAATAATGAAACACAGAAAGTAAAAATGGTTGTAGCAGATCCTACCAGTTTGGGGTTGTTTGGTCTAGCCATGGTTACCTTTGTAGCATCATCACAAAAACTAGGTTGGACGACAGGTTTATCCTTTCTCATTCCATGGGCCATATTTTTAGGATCCTTTGCTCAGTTAATGGCGGCTTCTCTTGATTTTAAACATAATAATATTTTTGGAGCCACTGCCTTTGCCGGATATTCTTTTTTCTGGTTTTCCGTTGCAACTTGCTGGTTAATCAAGCTAGGCTTTTTTGGACAAGCAATGATGGCAAGTGCAGACGTTAGTCAACTGGGTGTTGCATTTATTGGATATCTAATTTTTTCTCTTTATATGACCATTGGAGCGATTGAAACCAATAAGGTATTATTTACAATCTTTGTACTTATTGATGTTTTATTAATTTTGTTAGCAGCAGATGCTTTTGGCGCACCGCATTGGGTACACACGATGGCAGGATGGACTGAACTGACCATTTCCCTAGTTTCCTTTTATGGTTCAGCAGCAGTAGTCCTAAACCACCACTTTGGTAGAACTTTTTTACCAATGGGTAAGCCTTTTGGAATCTTAAAATAGATTAGAAGTCAATTTTTTAGAAAGTCAGAGAGTATATACTTTCCGAAACTAAAGTAATGGCAACTGAGGATTCTTGAGAGCTTAATGTGAGAGGGGCGTTTTGTTGATAATTCAGGTTGTCAAAAAACGTCCCTTTTAGTTTACAAGTTTACAAGTTTACAATGTGATGGGATTGTTATAGTGGAGATGAGATGGTATTATAACTATAGCGTTTTATTTTTTGCACTTACGGTTATAGTATCTTAAAATAAAAGAATGACTTTGTAGAGAAGAGAGGGAGATAAGAATGGCATTGGCAATCAATCAAAAGCTTTGTAAAGGCTGCGGGATTTGTATCGAATTTTGTCCTAAAAAAGTGCTAGCACTATCAGATAAAGGGAAAGTATATGCAGAGCATCTTGGGCTATGCATCGACTGTGGTCTGTGCGAACTAAGATGCCCAGATTTTGCAATTCAAGTGATTAAAGCAGGGAAGGGGGAAAAAGCATGAATAAGCCACGTTTAATGCAAGGGAATGAAGCCTGTACAGAAGGCGCTTTAGCTGCGGGAGTACGATTCTTCGCTGGCTACCCCATTACACCTAGTACAGAGGTTGCAGAATTATCAGCAGAAAAACTGCCTAAACTCGGTGGTACCTTTATTCAAATGGAAGATGAAATAGCCAGTATGGGTGCTGTCTGTGGCGCATCCTTAGCGGGTGTGAAATCCATGACTGCAACTAGCGGACCGGGCTTTTCTTTGAAGCAAGAACTCATTGGTTATGCATCCATGGCTGAAATACCTGTGGTCATTGTCAATGTACAACGTTCTGGTCCTAGCACGGGCTTGCCAACGGCACCCTCCCAAGGGGATGTGATGCAAACCCGTTGGGGGAGCCATGGTGACCGGGGTGTAATTGCCTTATCTCCTGGTTCTGTGCGAGAAGCTTTTGATGTGGGCGTGCATGCCGTAAATTTTTCCGAGCGTTTTCGTACCCCTGTTGTTATCCTAATGGATGAAGTAATTGGGCATATGCGAGAAAAGGTGACGCTACCCACCCCAGAAGAAATTGAAATCGTCGACCGCAAACGTACTACCTTGCCACCAGAGGAATTTCAAGCATATAAACCAGATGAGGATGAAGTACCGGCCATGATGCCTTTTGGCGAAGGATATTACCACCATGTAACAGGACTCATGCATAGTTATAGTGGGCAACCTGCTTTAGATAGCAAAACTACGAAAGAAGTGCTGAGCCGTTTGCATACTAAAATTGATCGGGCCATTGATGACATTACTCTTTACACTGAGCACTTTTTAGACGATGCTGAAATCCTAATCATTACCTATGGCGGCTCGGCTAGACCAGCTCTTGCTGCTGTAAAACAAGCTCGAGAGCAAGGTATTAAGGTAGGAATGTTAAAATTAATTACCATTTGGCCTTTCCCCAAAGACATAGTACAAAAAGCAGCTGCTACAGCAAAGATGGTTATTGTACCAGAAATGAATTATGGTCAATTAGTCGGTGAAATTGAACGTTATGTTGACCAAGGAAAAGTTATACCTGTGAACCGTTATGATGGACATTTGTTCCATCCGAATGATATATTCACTTCGATTCTAAAAGCCCAGGGAGGTGCCGAATAATGGAAGGCATTGAAAAATATTTACGCAAATCAGCCCTGCCCCATATTTGGTGTCCGGGTTGTGGTAATGGTATTGTATTGGCTGCGATGCTACGGGCCATTGATAAATTGCAACTTAGCCAACAAAAAACCGTGATTGTTTCCGGCATTGGTTGTTCTTCCAGAGCATCTGGTTATATGAATTTTAATACGGTTCATACAGCTCATGGTCGGGCACTACCTTTTGCGACAGGTATTAAGCTGGCCAATCCAGAGCTTAATGTCATTGTGATTACGGGCGATGGGGATTGTACTGCTATTGGTGGCAATCATTTTATTCATTCCGCTCGTCGTAATATTGACATAACTACGATTATTTTCAATAATGGCATTTATGGCATGACCGGTGGTCAATATTCACCTCTTAGCCCACAAAATAGTAAAGCCACGACAGCGCCTTATGGTGTTGCGGAAAGGCCCTTTGATATTGGAAATTTAGCAATTGCCGCAGGTGCTACTTATGTAGCTCGTGGTACTGCTTTTCATGCAACCCAGTTGACAGATTTAGTGGTTAGCGCTATTGAAAACAAAGGTTTCTCCGTAGTAGATGCCATTACCCAATGCCCCATTGCCTATGGTCGTAAGAATAAAATGGGGCCAGCCGCACAAATGCTAAAATGGCAACGAGATCATGCAGTCATGGCAAAGGCGGCAGGTAAAATGACACCTGAAGCCCTAGAAGATAAATTTCTTATTGGTGAACTACATCGGTCCGTAGCTCCAGAATACGTTGCAGAATACCAAAAATTAATTGCAAGACTACAAGGAGGAGAGGCTTGATGCTACAGATTAGTTTAAGTGGAACAGGTGGTCAAGGATTGATTCTAGCTGGCATAATCTTAGCAGAAGCTGCCATCCTTGATGGTAAAGAGACGGTGCAAACCCAGTCCTATGGCCCAGAAGCTAGGGGCGGTGCTAGTAAAGCAGAAGTTCTTATCAGTGATGATATGATTGATTATCCAAAGGTCGTGAGCGCTGATATCTTGCTAGTAATGAGCCAGGAGGCATGCAATAAGTATCATGGCCTGGTAGCCCCTCATGGTAAAATGATTGTAGATACTAGTTTGGTGTGGGAAATACCAGAAATCGCTGCCAAGGTAGTGCCGCTCGGAATTACCAAAGCTGCTCAGGAGCAACTAGGAAAAGTAATGACGGCGAATATTATTGCCATGGGCGCCTTAGTTGGTTTAACAAAAGCCGTTAGCTTAGAAGCGCTTAAAACGGCGGTATTAGCCCGTGTTCCTAAGGGGACAGAACAACTAAATCAACAGGCCTTAGAAATTGGTTTTGATATGGTAAAGGATTTAGCGGAATTTTAATAAGTGAATATTTATAGTAAAAAAGTGCGAAAAATGTATTGATATCCTTATGATAAAAGTACATTTTCGTATTTTTTCATTGAGAAAGGTGAAGAATGAAATAAATAACCCCTTGCAATACAATGTATAATGACAGAAATAGGGTGTAATACAAAGAATATTATAATTTACAACTATAACTATATGTGGTATAATATTTAATCATATCAATAATGATATAAGAGGAGGTTCAATGACAAAAGGACAAATTGAAGCGAAATTAAGCGAAGCAATTAGTAAATTTGAAATTGAACACATGGGTAGAGGTCCAGAGAAAAGTCGGACGATTATTTTTCAAGATTTAATAATCATAAGGCTTAAAGGCTTTTTGAGTAAATCAGAAAAAAGCTTGGCTCAAAATAAAGAAGGTATTGATTTAATAAAAAAAGTAAGAATTGCTTTATTTGAGAATGCAAGAGAAAGCTTGGAAGAAACGATAAAATCTGTAATTGATGTTAATATAATAAGCACTTATTCTGATGTCAGCACCAAAACCGGTGAAAAAATTATAGCTATAGTTGTAGATCAGGATATTGAAGAAAAATTTATAAAATAATGTTGGAAGACAGAGTGAAGGGTTAATAACCAGTCATAAGGTAAGCCAATAGCAATGACTCTAAGAGAGGAGTTATTGTTATTGGCTTTTTATATTTTTTGCAGGATGGTGAAAATATGAATGAAAGAGAAATATTTAAAATCAATCCTCCTTCCAATATAGGTATTATTGGAGGAGGACAGTTAGGGCGAATGTTAGCACTAGAAGCAAAGAGAATGGGATATAACGTAATTGTATTGGATCCAAAACCAAATTCTCCTGCTGGACAGGTTGCTGATGAACAAATTATAGCTGATTTTTCAGATGTAATGGCTTTACGAGAGTTAGCGGCAAAAACCCATGTCGTAACATATGAGTTTGAACATATAGATGTAGAATTGCTTAGTTTATTAGAAAAAGAAGGATGTAAGATATATCCATCATCGAATACACTTAGAATGATTCAAAACAAATATATACAAAAGAGCAGATTAAAAAATTTAGGAATTAAAGTGCCGAATCTTTACTTGGTTAGGGACTTGATTGAATTGACAGATATATTTTATAAATGGAATCAAAAAATTGTATTAAAAACCTGTACAGGTGGTTATGACGGCAAGGGGAATATTGTCATAACAGATAGTAATAAGCTTGAAGAAGTATATAATGAGCTTTGTAATGATGAATTGATGGTTGAAGAATTTATTGATTATACAAAGGAAGTATCCATAATTATTGCCAAAAATCATGAAGGTACATCCTTTTATCCTATAGCAGAGAATATTCATCGAAATAGCATTCTCATCAATTCAATTATCCCTGCAACCATTTCTGATGAAACTGAAAAAAAGATTAGGTCTATAGCTGAAAAAGTTATGGAAGAAATAGATGATTTTGGTGTGTTCTGCATAGAGTTTTTTATTGACTCTAATTTAAATGTTTTAGTTAATGAAATTGCTCCAAGACCTCATAATTCAGGTCATTATACAATTGAAGGATGTATTACTTCGCAATTTGAACAACTCATTAGGATTATAACCGGCATGCCACTAGGTTCAACTAAATTAAGATTACCATGTGCTATGTATAATATATTGGGCAATAATACAATTGAAGGAAAATACTCCATTACAGGTATAGAATCAATTCTAAATAGTAAAGATTGTCATTTTCATTTATATGGTAAGATCGAGTCTAACTATTTAAAAAAAATTGGACATATAACTGCATTGGATGATTCAGTCGAAAACGCAGATATAAAAGCACATAAAGCACTATGTAGTATACAGATAGAATTTTTACAAAGTAATTAAAAAAGAAAACATCAATAGTTAGCAACTGAAAAAGAACCAGGAGGAAAAAGATAAAATGAGTGAACAAAAAAGCAAAGATGAGCTAGCTCCCATGGTTGGAATTATAATGGGAAGTCAGTCAGATTTGGAAGTAATGAAAATGGCGGCATATATAATGGAAGAATGCAAAATACCCTATGAAATAAAAGTTGTATCTGCTCACAGAACGCCTGATCGCATGTATGAGTATTCAAATACTGCCGAAAAAAGAAATTTACAGGTGATTATAGCAGGGGCAGGTGGAGCAGCTCATTTACCGGGGATGGTTGCTTCCATGACATTTTTGCCTGTAATAGGAGTACCAGTAAGATTAAAGGAGTTAGATGGGATGGATTCCTTATTATCAATTGTACAAATGCCAGGTGGAATACCCGTAGCGACGGTGGGAATTAATAATGCCAAAAATGCAGGTATTTTGGCAGCTAGAATATTAGGTATAAAATATCCCGAAATCAGAGAAAGATTAGAACAATATATTATGAAAACAAAAGAAAATATGGTATTTGATTTAGAAGATCAAGTGAAAGCAAGTTGGGGGGAGGGATGAAAAGTTTAATCAAGGAAGGTAATGTTAAATACAAAGAAAAATGGATATATGTAGTTTTAGGAAGTATGATTATGATGTGCCTAGGAACTGTCTACTCATGGAGTATTTTTAGGATACCCATAGAGGGATACTTTACTATAGGCGCGACGCAAAGCGGACTTCCTTACATGTTTTCTTTAGCATTTTATTCACTATTCATGTTTTTAAGCGGTAAGTATTTAAATAAATACAGTCCTAGAATCATTATATCTATAGGTGGTCTTCTTGTAGCATTAGGGTGGATATTATCTGCATACGCACCCAATATATATGTTTTAACGATTACCTATGGTGTCATAATTGGTGCAGGGGTTGGTCTAACTTATGGCCCTCCAATGACGGTAGTAGCAAAATGGTATCCTGAAAGAAAAGGCTTAGCGGTAGGTCTTGTACTGGCAGGATTCGGTTTATCCCCATTGGTAACAGCGCCATTGGTAATAAATTTAATAGGAAGTTATGGAGTTATGAAAACATTCATGATCTTAGGGATCTCCTTTGGATTGATAATACCCTTACTTTCCTATCCATTTAAATATCCTTCCGATTCAGAGAATCAAAACCTACAAACAAGTTCTAGCACGAAGCACTATGTAAATGATTTAGATACTGCACGAATGATTAAGTCTGAAAACTATAAAGGGTTGTATGTCAATTTTATTATTGGAACCATGATTGGACTAATGCTAATTGGTATGACGAGTAATGTAGGTGTTGAATTAATAAAGCTATCTCCCCAAACAGTTGCTTTGCTAATGTCCCTATTTGCAGTATGTAATGGAATAGGAAGACCTATCTTTGGTTGCCTTACGGATAGACTATCGACTAAAAAAGCCATGTTACTTTCTTATGGATTAATTATTATTGCGGCACTATTAATGTTAATGGCAGATGAAGGTAGTTTATTCTTATTTAGTATAGCTTTTTCAATATTTTGGTTTACTCTTGGCGGATGGTTAGCCATTGCTCCTACCTCAACTCTTGCTATGTATGGAACAAAATATTATAGTCAAAATTATGGTGTTGTCTTTACAGCATACGGGATTGGAGCCGTTTTTGGGGTTTTAACTTCAGGATTGCTAATGGATATTGTAGGAAGTTATAATTCTATTTTTTATTTTGTAATAGGTTTATGCATTATAGGTATTTCATTATCCCAAAGAATGATTAAATTAGATAAAATATAAATTTTAATTGGTAAAATTATGTAAATGAGAGGGAGATAAGAATGGCATTGGCAATCAATCAAAAGCTTTGTAAAGGCTGTGGGATTTGTATCGAATTTTGTCCTAAAAAAGTGCTAGCACTATCAGATAAAGGGAAAGTATATGCAGAGCATCTTGGGCTATGCATCGACTGTGGTCTGTGCGAACTAAGATGCCCAGATTTTGCAATTCAAGTGATTAAAGCAGGGAAGGGGGAAAAAGCATGAATAAGCCACGTTTAATGCAAGGGAATGAAGCCTGTACAGAAGGCGCTTTAGCTGCGGGAGTACGATTCTTCGCTGGCTACCCCATTACACCTAGTACAGAGGTTGCAGAATTATCAGCAGAAAAACTGCCTAAACTCGGTGGTACCTTTATTCAAATGGAAGATGAAATAGCCAGTATGGGTGCTGTCTGTGGCGCATCCTTAGCGGGTGTGAAATCCATGACTGCAACTAGCGGACCGGGCTTTTCTTTGAAGCAAGAACTCATTGGTTATGCATCCATGGCTGAAATACCTGTGGTCATTGTCAATGTACAACGTTCTGGTCCTAGCACGGGCTTGCCAACGGCACCCTCCCAAGGGGATGTGATGCAAACCCGTTGGGGGAGCCATGGTGACCGGGGTGTAATTGCCTTATCTCCTGGTTCTGTGCGAGAAGCTTTTGATGTGGGCGTGCATGCCGTAAATTTTTCCGAGCGTTTTCGTACCCCTGTTGTTATCCTAATGGATGAAGTAATTGGGCATATGCGAGAAAAGGTGACGCTACCCACCCCAGAAGAAATTGAAATCGTCGACCGCAAACGTACTACCTTGCCACCAGAGGAATTTCAAGCATATAAACCAGATGAGGATGAAGTACCGGCCATGATGCCTTTTGGCGAAGGATATTACCACCATGTAACAGGACTCATGCATAGTTATAGTGGGCAACCTGCTTTAGATAGCAAAACTACGAAAGAAGTGCTGAGCCGTTTGCATACTAAAATTGATCGGGCCATTGATGACATTACTCTTTACACTGAGCACTTTTTAGACGATGCTGAAATCCTAATCATTACCTATGGCGGCTCGGCTAGACCAGCTCTTGCTGCTGTAAAACAAGCTCGAGAGCAAGGTATTAAGGTAGGAATGTTAAAATTAATTACCATTTGGCCTTTCCCCAAAGACATAGTACAAAAAGCAGCTGCTACAGCAAAGATGGTTATTGTACCAGAAATGAATTATGGTCAATTAGTCGGTGAAATTGAACGTTATGTTGACCAAGGAAAAGTTATACCTGTGAACCGTTATGATGGACATTTGTTCCATCCGAATGATATATTCACTTCGATTCTAAAAGCCCAGGGAGGTGCCGAATAATGGAAGGCATTGAAAAATATTTACGCAAATCAGCCCTGCCCCATATTTGGTGTCCGGGTTGTGGTAATGGTATTGTATTGGCTGCGATGCTACGGGCCATTGATAAATTGCAACTTAGCCAACAAAAAACCGTGATTGTTTCCGGCATTGGTTGTTCTTCCAGAGCATCTGGTTATATGAATTTTAATACGGTTCATACAGCTCATGGTCGGGCACTACCTTTTGCGACAGGTATTAAGCTGGCCAATCCAGAGCTTAATGTCATTGTGATTACGGGCGATGGGGATTGTACTGCTATTGGTGGCAATCATTTTATTCATTCCGCTCGTCGTAATATTGACATAACTACGATTATTTTCAATAATGGCATTTATGGCATGACCGGTGGTCAATATTCACCTCTTAGCCCACAAAATAGTAAAGCCACGACAGCGCCTTATGGTGTTGCGGAAAGGCCCTTTGATATTGGAAATTTAGCAATTGCCGCAGGTGCTACTTATGTAGCTCGTGGTACTGCTTTTCATGCAACCCAGTTGACAGATTTAGTGGTTAGCGCTATTGAAAACAAAGGTTTCTCCGTAGTAGATGCCATTACCCAATGCCCCATTGCCTATGGTCGTAAGAATAAAATGGGGCCAGCCGCACAAATGCTAAAATGGCAACGAGATCATGCAGTCATGGCAAAGGCGGCAGGTAAAATGACACCTGAAGCCCTAGAAGATAAATTTCTTATTGGTGAACTACATCGGTCCGTAGCTCCAGAATACGTTGCAGAATACCAAAAATTAATTGCAAGACTACAAGGAGGAGAGGCTTGATGCTACAGATTAGTTTAAGTGGAACAGGTGGTCAAGGATTGATTCTAGCTGGCATAATCTTAGCAGAAGCTGCCATCCTTGATGGTAAAGAGACGGTGCAAACCCAGTCCTATGGCCCAGAAGCTAGGGGCGGTGCTAGTAAAGCAGAAGTTCTTATCAGTGATGATATGATTGATTATCCAAAGGTCGTGAGCGCTGATATCTTGCTAGTAATGAGCCAGGAGGCATGCAATAAGTATCATGGCCTGGTAGCCCCTCATGGTAAAATGATTGTAGATACTAGTTTGGTGTGGGAAATACCAGAAATCGCTGCCAAGGTAGTGCCGCTCGGAATTACCAAAGCTGCTCAGGAGCAACTAGGAAAAGTAATGACGGCGAATATTATTGCTATGGGCGCCTTAGTTGGTTTAACAAAAGCCGTTAGCTTAGAAGCACTTAAAACGGCGGTATTAGCCCGTGTTCCTAAGGGGACAGAACAACTAAATCAGCAGGCCTTAGAAATCGGTTTTGATATGGTAAAAGGGATGACTGATTTTTAAGA
>JAPUES010000111.1 GCA_027492445.1 Sporomusaceae bacterium
ATCCTGAAACAGTATCCCTGCGTATTGGCGACGTAACAATTGTAGAAAAAGGTATGGGTATTGCCTTTGATGATAAAGCCCTGAAAGATATTATGGCAGAACAAGATATTACCGTTACTGTAGATTTAGGTCTTGGCACTGACAAAGCTACCATGTGGACCTGCGATTTCTCTTATGAGTACGTAAAAATTAATGGCGAATACCATACATGAGAGGCGGTGAGGGCATGAAAGGCCCATTAGAAACGGCAGCAGTACTAATAGAAACACTACCGTATATGCAGCAATTTGCAGGTACAACCGTAGTTATTAAATATGGCGGCAATGCCATGGTCAATACCGAACTTAAAAATAGCGTCATTCAAGATATTACCCTTCTTAAATATGTAGGTATGCGCCCGGTAGTCGTCCATGGGGGAGGTCCGGAAATCACTAAATTTTTAAATCAGTTAGGTAAAAAATCCACCTTTATTAGCGGCCTTAGAGTAACAGATGAGGAAACGGTTTCCATTGCCGAAATGGTACTCGTTGGTAAGATAAATACAGAAATCGTTAACTTGCTCAATCGTCATGGGGCAAAAGCAGTAGGCTTAAGTGGTAAAGATGCAGATTTAATTGTTGCCAAAAAACATCTTGCTGAGGTTCATGAAGATGGGGAAGTTAAGACAGTGGATATTGGCTATGTTGGTGATGTGGAACATATTAATACGGATATTTTAAATGCTCTTCTTGATCGGGGTTATATTCCAGTAATTGCTCCAATTGGTATCGGGCGAGATAATGAAAGCTACAACATCAACGCGGATTATGTAGCAGGAGAAGTGGCAGGTGCTCTTGGCGCTGAAAAACTCATAATGCTTACAGATGTCGAAGGGATTTATCGTGATTATAACGATAAGAGCAGCTTTATCTCTAGTCTTTCTCTTGCAGAAGCGAAGGCTATGATTCGGGAAGGCAGTATTGGCGGAGGCATGATTCCTAAGGTAGAAACCTGTATAAAAGCTTTGGAAGGCGGTACAGGAAAAACACATATTATTGATGGTCGCCAGCCTCACTCCATATTGCTAGAAATTTTTACCGGCCAAGGGATTGGCACACAAGTTGTAAAATAAGGGGGATAAGTCATATGAATAAACAGGAAGTAGTAGACACTCTTGAACAATGTTATATGCCTGTATTTGCCCGCTATAATATTGTACTATCTCATGGAGAAGGTCCTTATGTCTATGATAATGAAGGCAAGAAGTATCTAGATTTTCTAGCTGGTATTGCTGTAAATCTACTAGGGCATGCACATCCTAGCTTGGTAGCTGCCATTTCTGAGCAGGCCGGCAAGATGATTCATTGTTCTAATTTATATTATACAGAGGCTCAGGCGGTGCTTGCTAAAAGCCTAGCTACCCTTAGTGGCCTTGATAAAGTCTTTATTGGTAATAGCGGAGCCGAAGCCAATGAAGGCGCGATTAAATTAGCAAGAAAATATGGAAAAACCTTAAATGCTGATCGCGTGGAAATTATCACTGCCAACCATTGTTTCCATGGCCGCACCTTAGCTACGTTAACGGCGACAGCCCAGCCTAAGTATCAAGAAGGCTATGAACCCTTACCAGGCGGCTTTACTTACGTAGATTATAATGATATTAAAGCATTAGAAGCTGCTGTATCAGAAAAAACCTGCGCCATCTTTTTAGAGCCTATTCAGGGAGAAGGCGGCATTAATATGCCCGATGAAAATTATCTAAAAGAAGTAAGAGCACTTTGCGACCGCACAGGAGCACTACTGATATTAGATGAAATTCAAACGGGTATGGGACGCACGGGTACTATGTTTGCTTATGAACAATACGGTATTGTGCCAGATATTGTGACGTTAGCCAAAGGGCTTGGCGGCGGTATGCCAATTGGCGCTTTTATCGCCAGTGATAAGGTAGCGGCAGTTTTTCATAGTGGTGACCATGGTTCTACCTTTGGCGGCAATCCACTAGCTTGCGCCGCTGCGAATGCGGTGCTAGCAGAATTTGAAAACGAAAAGCTATTAATGAATGTAAAAGAGACGGGAGAATATTTTTTCAAGGCCTTAGTAGCCCTTAAGGAAAAGTATCCGAAACTTATTTCTACCGTTCGCGGTAAAGGGCTCATGCTTGGTGCAGAGCTTACCATACCAGGGCGAGAAATCGTCAATAGTTGTCTAGAAGAAGGCGTAATTATAAATTGTACAGCTGGTAATGTATTGCGGTTTGTTCCGCCACTCATTACTAAGACCGTACATATTGATGAGGTGCTAGCAGTACTTGATAAGGTGCTAGCAAAAATATAAGATGAATGCATCTTTACGGGGGTAATGTCATGGGGATAGCGGGGAAAGATTTACTGTCAATTCATGATTTGTCAATTGCAGAAGTCAATGAGATATTAGAACTGTCGGGGACGCTAAAAGCTAAGCTTAAGGCAGGAGAAGAACATCATTTACTCAAAGGAAAAACTCTCGGGATGATTTTTCAAAAGTCATCGACGCGCACTAGAGTATCTTTTGAAGTTGGGATGTGGCAGCTTGGCGGTGCGGCACTATTCTTGAGCGCGAATGATTTACAGATTGGGCGGGGAGAACCTGTCAGGGATACAGCAAGGGTATTATCACGCTATGTAGATGGCATTATGCTGCGCACTACGGCTCATGATGAAGCCATTGAAATGGCCAAATATGCAAGCGTACCCATTATCAATGCGCTTACCGACTTGATGCATCCTTGCCAAGCCTTAACCGATATTTTTACCATTATGGAATACAAGGGCTCGTTAAAAGGTCTTAAGATGGCGTATATTGGTGATGGCAATAATATGCTCCATTCCCTTTTGCATGCTTGCGTGAAAGTGGGTATGGATATTTCGGTTGCCACACCAAAGGGTTATGAGCCAGATGCCGTGATGGTAGCTGAGGCTAGACAAGTGGCAGAGACTACAGGCAGTAAAATTGTGCTATGTAATGACCCACTAGTTGCGGCGCAAGATGCAGATGTATTATATACAGACGTATGGGCCAGTATGGGCAAAGAAACAGAACAAAATATTCGGAAAATAGCTTTTGTAAATTATCAAATCAATAATGAAGTGATGAAGGTTGCTAAGTCTGACGCGATTGTCTTACATTGTCTGCCTGCCCATCGTGGCGAAGAAATTACGGATGAAGTCCTTGAAGGCAAACAATCTGCCGTCTTTGATCAAGCAGAAAATCGTTTGCACGTACAGAAGGCAATTATGGTATTATTAATGGGTAAATAGGACACTATTAGGAGGATATGAATATGAGTGAAATTAAAAAAGTAGTACTAGCCTATTCGGGAGGACTTGATACTTCCGTAATTATTCCATGGCTCAAAGAAACCTACAATTGCGAAGTAATCGCGATGTGCGCCGATGTTGGACAAGGTGATGAATTAGCTCCTGTCTATGATAAGGCTATTAAATCAGGCGCTAGTAAAGTATATATTGAAGACCTAACCAAGGAATTTGTCGAAGACTATATTTGGCCGACTCTTAAAGCTGGGGCTGTATATGAAGGTAAATATCTTCTTGGTACTTCCTTTGCAAGACCGATTATTGCCAAAGCGTTAGTCAAAATTGCTGAAATGGAAGGTGCTGACGCCATTGCTCATGGCGCTACGGGTAAAGGCAATGACCAAGTACGTTTTGAACTTACGGTAAAAGCTTTAGCTCCTCACCTAAAAATCATTGCTCCTTGGCGCTTATGGGATATTCGTTCCCGTGAAGATGCTTTTGAATATGCAGAAAAACACAACATTCCTATTCCTGTAGCCAAATCCCGTCCTTATAGTATGGACCGCAATATTTGGCATCTTAGCCATGAAGGCGCAGATTTAGAAGATCCTATGAATGCACCTCTTGATGATGTATTTATGGTAACACGGACACCAGAAAGTGCTCCCGATCAAGCGGCGTTTGTTAGCGTTGACTTTGAAAAAGGTATCCCTGTAGCCATTGATGGGGAAAAACTGCCTGCTGTTGCTCTCTTAGAAAAACTAAATGCCCTTGGCGCTGAGCATGGCATTGGTATTACAGATATGGTAGAAAACCGCCTTGTGGGCATGAAGTCGCGCGGCGTTTATGAAAATCCAGGCGGAGCTATTCTCTACTACGCTCATCGGGAACTAGAACTATTAACATTAGATCGAGCTACGATGCATTATAAAGAACAAGTAGCCATTCGTTATGCAGAGCTTGTGTATGATGGTATGTGGTTCTCTCCTCTTAAAGAAGCTCTTGATGCTTTCGTTGATTCTACGCAACAAACGGTTACCGGTACCGTTCGTTTAAAACTTTATAAAGGCAATATTATTAGCGCCGGCACTAAGTCACCTTACTCCTTGTACCATGAAGGTTTTGTAACCTTTGGCCGGGATGAAGTGTATAACCAAAGTGATGCGGAAGGCTTTATCAACCTCTTTGGGTTGCCGCTAAAAGTCCGGGCTTTGATGATGAAAGAGGCGAATAAGAAATGAGTAAATTGTGGGGCGGTAGATTTGCCAAAAATACAGATGTAATGGTGGAGGAGTTTACCTCCTCCATTTCCTTTGACCAACGGATGTATGCCGAAGATATTGCAGGCAGTATTGCTCATGCTACCATGCTAGCAAAATGCGGCATTATTGGAGCTGAGGAAGCAAAAATAATTATTGATGGTCTTACAGGCATATTAGCCGATATTGAAGCGGGGAATTTCAGCTTTGAAATATCCTTAGAAGATATTCATATGAATATTGAAAAACGTCTTACGGAGCGTATTGGCACTGTAGGCGGGAAATTACATACGGCCCGTAGCCGTAATGACCAAGTGGCCCTTGATACTCATATGTATCTTAAAAGAGAAATTGAAAGCATTGGTACCTTAATTAGTGAATTGCAACAGGCCATTCTGGAAGTTGCCGACAAATACAAAACCGTTATTATGCCAGGCTATACCCATCTGCAGCGCGCCCAGCCTATTTTGTTTGCTCATCATATGATGGCTTACTTCTTTATGCTAGCTCGTGATTTTCGTCGTTTAAAAGGCGTCTGGGAAGGCACGGACATTATGCCTCTTGGTGCAGGAGCTTTGGCGGGTACGACTTTTCCCATTGATCGGCACTTTGTAGCAAGTGAGCTAAAGTTTAGTCAGGTCTATGAAAACAGCATGGATGCCGTCAGTGACCGGGATTATATTTTAGAATTTTTGTCCTGCGCTTCCATTTTAATGATGCACCTTAGTCGCATCAGCGAGGAAATTATTATCTGGTCTTCCTCAGAATTTTCCTTTATTGAACTCGATGATGGTCACTGCACAGGCTCGAGCATTATGCCGCAAAAAAAGAATCCCGATGTAGCTGAATTAGTACGTGGTAAAACAGGACGGGTTTTTGGACATTTGATGGCCCTATTAACAACCGCCAAAGGATTGCCACTGGCCTATAATAAAGATCTACAAGAAGACAAAGAAGGTATGTTTGATACCATTGATACTTTGAAATTTAGCCTCACCGTTTATGCTTCGATGCTAAGAGGGATGACCGTTAACGATAAGGTCATGGGCGCCGCTGTCCGTAATGATTTTTCTAACGCTACGGATATGGCGGATTATCTAGTGAAAAAAGGACTGCCCTTCCGCCAAGCCCACGAAGTAGTGGGTAAATGCGTTGCCTACTGCCTAGGTGAAAATAAATGGCTGATGGATTTATCCTTAGCCCAGTTTAAAGAGTTTTCTCCACTGTTTGAAAGTGATATTTTAGAAGCTATCAAGGTGGAAACTTGCGTGGATGCTCGTAATTCTTATGGAGGAACTTCCTCAACAGGAGTACAGCGAGAATTTGAGGTCGCAGAAGAAATTCTCACTAAACAGCAAGATATTCTTGCTATGTTTGCAAAAGGCAATATATAATACCTCCAAGTTATGATAAAATAGACAGATGATATGGTTTTTTAATAACAAGGGGGCTCTAAGATGACTGAAATTGTAGTTGAGAAAAAAGACTTATTAGGTACAATGCCACCAGAAGAACATTTAGGGTTTGGCGAATGTTTTACGGATCATATGTTTACCATGGATTTTAACAGAGAAAAGGGCTGGCATAATCCTCGCGTTACGCCGTACAATGAATTCCAACTTTTCCCTGCTGCTATGGTACTTCATTATGGACAAGCTATTTTTGAAGGTATTAAAGCCTTTCGGACGGCTGATAATAGAATCGTAGTATTTCGTCCTAAAGACTATCTGCGCCGTTTTAACAAGTCAGCAGATGCCTTGTGCATACCAAACATTGATGTTGATCTAGTCGCAGAAGGCTTAAATAAAGTCATTGAAGTGGATAAAAAATGGGTACCAAGTAAAGTGGGCACCGCCCTTTATATTAGACCCGTGATTATAGCTACGGATTCCTATGTTGGCGTTAAGGTATCCGATACCTATAAATTATTTATCATCTTATCACCGGTTGGCGCTTATTATGCAGCAGGCTTTGATCCTGTTACTATTAAAGTCGAGGATAAGTATGTGCGTGCGACCCTTGGCGGTCTTGGCGAAGCCAAAACGCCAGCTAACTATGCCATGAGCCTTAAAGCCCAAGTCGAAGCTAAAGAAGAAGGCTTTACCCAAGTGCTGTGGCTGGATGCTGTAGAACGTAAATATATTGAAGAAGTAGGCACGATGAATATTTTCTTCAAAATCAATGGGGAAATCATTACCCCTGCTTTAGTGGGCAGTATCTTAAGTGGTATGACAAGACGAACCGTACTAGAACTAGCGAAGTCTTGGGGAATGAAAGTATCCGAACGCCGTATTTCCATTGAAGAAGTTTTTGCAGCTCACGAAGAAGGACTGCTAGAAGAAGTTTTCGGCACGGGTACAGCAGCCGTTATTTCTCCGGTGGGCGAACTATCTTGGAAGGGCCAGAAAATTGTTATTAACAACAATAAAACTGGTGAATTTGCGCAAAAATTATTTGATACGGTAACGGGAATACAATATTGTACGATTGAAGATAAATTTGGCTGGGTTAGCGAAGTAACCAAGCTATAATGGAAAAAATAATACCTTTTGCAGGTGAAGTGCAGAAGGTATTATTTTTTTTAATTGTTTATCAAAAATAATAAAGGTTTTGTTTAATATTGGGTAGAATAAATTAGTATTTATTTATAATTTATTTATGCGGAGGAGTTTGGTGTATAATGCCACAGATTCATGCAATTATCTCAACAATTAGTTTGTTGGATATCTTTGACATGGTCATTGTAGCTTTTGTATTGTATAAGCTATATGTCATGATAAAAGATACGAGAGCTTTAGCACTACTCAAGGGCCTAATTGTCATGTTAATCGCCACGGTGATTAGCAAATGGCTAGGACTCAATGTTATTTATTGGTTGCTACAAAAAACCATGACTGTCGTCCTTGTAGCCCTGCCAGTCGTTTTTCAGCCTGAACTTAGGCGGGCGTTAGAACAACTTGGTAGAGGAAGATTGTTTAAAAAGAGTGTTTTTTTAGATGAAGAAGAGCAAGAAAACCTCTTGGATGAACTGGGGAAAGCTGTGGCAGTACTAGCGAAGAATAAGATTGGTGCCCTTATTGTTCTAGAACGAGAAACTGGACTGAATGACTATATGGAGACGGGGATAAAAATTGATGGTCTTGTTTCTAATGAATTTTTAATTAATATCTTTATACCCAATACTCCCCTTCACGATGGCGCTGTCATTTTAAGAGGCAATCGCATTATGGCAGCAGGCTGCTTGCTTCCTTTGACAGAAGATCGCAGTCTCAAAAAAGAATTAGGTACTCGGCATCGGGCGGCCATTGGTATCGCAGAGCAAACGGATGCAGCGGTAGTAGTGGTTAGTGAGGAAACAGGCATTATCTCCATAGCCCGCGGTGGTCGGTTAGTACGAGATCTTGATGCAGAGCTATTAAAAGGAAATCTGCGCCCATTATTTGCTAGTAAAAATCATCCCTTGGGCAATTTCTTGAATTGGAGGCAAAATGTATAATGGAGAGACTTCCTAAGAAAAATCTTACAGCAAAAATCATTGCTCTCATTATGGCCGTTGTCCTCTGGGTATATGTAATGAATGAACAAAATCCACCCGTCGAAACTAGCTTGGAAATTCCCTTAGAAGTAAGGAATCTTTCGAGCTCCGTGGTAGCCGTGGATATTCCCGATACAATACGCATCAAGGTCCGCGGCCCCCGTACCTTGATCATTGGACTCAACCAAGCAGATATTAAATCCTATATTGATCTAAAGGGCTTATCTGATGGCAATAATACTTTGAAAGTTACCACCAGTATTCCCCCTAGCGTAGAATTAGTGGAAGTGAATCCTGATAAAATTAACTTTCGTTTAGATACCATTGCCAGTCGGCAAGTACCCATTGAAGCTAGGATTGGCGGTACATCGCCAGGGAATAGCATTGGAAAAATTACTTATGGATCACCAAATGTGACAATCAAAGGTCCTAGCGAACTATTAGATCGGGTGGCTAAAACCTTAGTGGATGTGGATGTAGCAGGGAAAACCGGCGATGTTACGGTGATGGCATTCCCGATTCCTGTGGATGATAAGGGCAAGAAAATAGAAGGGTTAACGGTACATCCTGGGGAGATGTCGGTTTCTCTCACCCTTGTACCTGTGATTAACAAGAAAGTGGTAGATGTTAAAACCAATATTGTAGGTACATTAGCAAAAGGTATTGTCGTGCAGCAGATTACGACCAAACCTGAAAAAGTGGAAATCAGTGGTGATACAAAACTCATAGAAAATACAGACGTTATTTATACTGAGCCCATTGCTATCACAGGTATTGATAAAGATTTAACTCTCGATGTAAAGCTGCAAATAAAAGAAGGTATAACTAGTAGTAGGGATGCTGTAACAGTTCATATTAGTGTGGCAAAACAGTAAGGATAGCAAAGTAAGGGGGAAAACTATTTGTTACGAATCATCAATATGCGGGTGCATCTTGATAATAATACTTCTATTCATAAGCTGGCAGCAAAAAGGCTGAGATTACCACCTCAGGCGGTGCTTGAGGTAGTAATTGTCCGCAAGGCTCTTGATGCCCGTCGGAAAAGTAATATAAGCTTTGTTTATACGTTAGATGTCAAAGTAGGGGTGGCAGAAGGACAAGTCCTAGCCCGCCTTACAGGGGATAAAGATGTATCTGTTACCCAGGAATATATACCAGAAACCATTATCCCTGGACCAAGGGCCCTTGAGCATCCGCCAGTAGTTATTGGTCTTGGGCCAGCAGGTATGCTAGCGGCCCTTACGTTAGCCCGGCATGGCTACCGTCCTTTGGTTTTAGAACGGGGGCGGGATGTTGAAACTCGGACTAAAGATGTAGCAAAGTTTTGGCAAACGGGTAAGTTTGATGAAATGTCCAATGTGCAGTTTGGCGAAGGAGGGGCAGGTACCTTTTCCGATGGCAAACTAACGACCCGCGTGAACGATCCTTTGATGAGCCAGGTATTAGAGATTCTTGTACAGGCAGGTGCACCACCAGAAATCACTTATCTACATAAACCACATATTGGAACAGATAAGCTAAGGGGTGTAGTCAAACATATTCGCCAAGAGATTATTGCTTTAGGCGGACAAGTAGAATTTGAATCCTGCGTCACAGATGTAAAAATAGAAGAGGGAAGTATCAAAGGAATTATAGTGAATGACAATCGCTATATTCCGTGCTCCCTTGCTTTATTTGCCATTGGGCACAGTGCTCGTGATACTTATAAGATGCTCCATAGCCAGGGCATTGCCATGGAAGCAAAACCCTTTGCCATTGGGGTTCGCATTGAGCATCCCCAAACTATCATTGATACATCCCAATATGGCACAGCTGCAGGTCATACCAATTTATCACCAGCGGATTATAGCCTTGTCTATCATGCTAAGGACACAGGAAGGACAGCCTACTCCTTTTGCATGTGCCCAGGAGGCCTAGTAGTGGCTGCTGCTTCCGAAAAAGGGGGAGTGGTTACCAATGGTATGAGTTTATACAATCGAGGCTCAGGCGTCAGTAATAGCGCTTTAGTGGTGAATGTAATGACGGAAGACTTTGGTAATGATATACTAGGTGGTATTGAATTCCAACGTAAATATGAAGAATTGGCCTTTGTGTGTGGTGGCAGCAATTATCATGCTCCGGTGCAAACCGTTGGTGATTTTTTGGTAGGTAAGACGGGGAGTACAGCATTTCATACGAAACCTAGTTATAGGCCTGGAGTCCTGGCTACCGATTTACGACAATGCCTTCCTGAATTTGTAACGGATACCTTGGCCAAGGCATTGCCAGATTTTGAACGTAAGATTAAAGGCTTTGCTCATCCCGAAGCTGTTATGACTGGGGTAGAAACGAGAACTTCAGCTCCGGTAAGGATTCTTAGGAATAAGGAATATATGTCTACCAATACACCAGGTTTTTATCCCATTGGAGAAGGGGCAGGTTATGCAGGCGGTATTATGAGCGCTGCTCTTGACGGCCTCAATGCTGCAATTGCTATTATAAAACAATATAAGATATAGGGGCGGGTCTGACAGCCCTCTAATGAAAGGGGTATTTAGAGAACTATGGGTAAATTTTTTGGAACTGATGGCGTACGTGGAGTAGCAAATAAGGATTTAACCCCCGAACTAGCCTTTAAGCTAGGCTGGGCAGCTACAACCTATTTTGGCAGAGATCATGAGAAACCTACTATTGTGATTGGTCGTGATACTCGAATCTCAGGGCAAATGCTAGAAGCTGCTTTATCCGCAGGAATCTGTTCCGCCGGAGGACAAGCAATCGTTCTTGGTATTGTGCCAACACCAGCCGTAGCTTATTTAGCAGCTAAATTCCATGCCCAAGCCGGGGTGGTAATCTCCGCATCCCACAATCCTTTCCCGGATAATGGGATAAAATTCTTTGCTGGTAATGGCTACAAACTATCCGATGCCGTCGAAGAAGAACTAGAAGAATTGGTTATTAATTATGACGAAGAAATGCAGCGTCCTGTTGGGGATAAAGTAGGGACCATTGCCTACCAGCATGATCTCTTAAAGCCGTATATTGATTATTTAGTCAGTACCGTGGATGTGGATTTTAAAGGGCTAAAACTAGTAGTAGACTGTGCTCACGGCGCATCTTACGAAGTGGCACCTGTAGTCTATAAACGCTTAGGGGCAGAAGTGATTGTCATTCACAACCAACCAACAGGCGTTAATATCAATGCAAACTGCGGTTCCACTCACATGGAAGAACTGCAAAAAGCGGTCGTCAAGCACAAAGCTGATTTTGGTATTGCCCATGATGGCGATGCCGATCGCTGCCTGCTTGTGGATGAACAAGGTGCCATTGTCGATGGTGACCAAATGATGGTTATCTGTGCTCTAGATCGTCTTAGTAATAACACGCTAAAAGACAATACCTTAGTAGCCACCGTTATGAGCAATATTGGTCTTTACCAGGCCATCAAAAAGGCAGGCGGTAAGGTCGAAGTGACTGCTGTAGGGGATCGCTACGTACTAGAGGCCATGCAGGAAAAATCCTTAATGCTCGGTGGAGAGCAATCAGGGCACGTTATTTTTGCCGAACATAGTACCACAGGAGATGGGGTGTTGACAGCACTACAAGTGATTGCCGCCTTAAAAAGAAGCGGTAAAAAAATGTCAGAGCTTGCTGCTCTCATGACCTGCTATCCACAGCTCCTTGTTAATGTTCGCGTTGCCAGTAAAGACGGCTGGGAAGAAAACAAGGAAATTCTAAAGGCTATTGAAGACGGTAATCAGGAACTAGGGGAAGATGGTCGTATTCTGGTACGTCCTTCCGGTACGGAGCAGCTCATCCGGGTGATGGCCGAAGGTCCCGATATGCCTACTCTTGAAGCTATTGTACATAAAATTGCCGATATCGTTAAAAAAGAGCAAGGATAAGTTGACCAAAGGCTCTGATTATATTACAATGAGAATGCAAAGGAGCACCAAGGTGCTCCTTTGCATATGTATATTAATAAATGGGGGTGGGATATGAATTGAGAAGGAGAGAATAACAAAGAATATACTAGTGAAGCGCTGGAGCTTGGCCTTTAGAAGCCCAAGCGGACGAGGAAGAGGTTTATCGAAAATTCAGCGGATACCTCTCGGCTATTCTGCCGCCGATAAACAGCGACAAAACTGTAGGGTAACTTACAGGACAAAACGACTGAAGCAGAAGCAGCGCACCAAATCTTTGTAAAAAGATTTGTGTAAGTCGCGACCTTAGTATGTAGTGCTAACATCATAAATTGTAGTAGTAGGGGGAATTACCATATGTGTGGTATCGTTGGATATATTGGCCCGAAAGAGGCCTCAACCTTTTTAATTGATGGATTAAGCAAACTTGAGTACCGTGGCTATGATTCTGCAGGGATTGCAGTACATGACGGTAATAAAATTATCATTGAAAAAACCATTGGCCGTTTGGCGAACCTAGAAATGAAATTAGAACACAATAGCCTAAAAGGGAATATTGGTATTGGACATACACGCTGGGCAACTCATGGTCGTCCATCAGATGTCAATTCCCATCCTCATAGCGATTGTACTGGTAATTTCGTGGTGGTGCACAATGGTATCATTGAAAACTATATGCATCTTAAAGAACAACTCATTGCCAAAGGGCATATCTTTACTTCTGAGACCGATACAGAAGTAGTTGCTCATTTACTAGAAGAACATTATGCTGGAGACTTTGAAGCGGCAGTCAAAAAAGTACTGACCGAAATCACAGGTTCTTATGCCTTGGTGTTTATGAGTAAATTTGATCCAGATCGCATTATCTGCACCAAGCAAGATAATCCACTAGTTATTGGTCTTGGTGAAGGAGAAAACTTTATCGCGTCAGATATTCCTGCGATCATCAACCATACACGCAGAACTTATATTCTAAGTGATGGGGAAATGGCAATCGTGGACAAAGACTCGGTATGGGTAAGCAATCGTCAAGGGGTGCCAATTACTAAAAAAGTATTTGAAGTCAACTGGGATGCAGAAGCGGCCGAAAAAGGCGGCTATGAACATTTCATGATCAAAGAAATTTATGAGCAACCAAAAGCGATTCGTGAAACTATGACCAGCCGCTTAGCCAAAGATAATAGTCATATTATTTTTGAAGAGCTAAAATGGAGCAAAGCCGAAATGGCAGCTATTAATAAAATCGTCATTGTAGCCTGCGGTACTGCTTATCATGCTGGTATTGTCGGAAAATACTATATTGAAAGCTTAGCGCGCATTCCGGTAGAAGTAGACGTAGCTTCTGAATTCCGCTATCGTTTTCCACTAGTAGATGAAAATACTCTAGCCATTGTCATTAGCCAATCAGGAGAGACTCTAGATACGTTAGCAGGTCTAAAAGAAGCCAAACGTCTTGGGGCAAAAACACTAGCCATTACTAATGTAGTAGGTTCTTCAATTTCCCGTGAAGCAGACCAAGTAATCTATACCTGGGCTGGCCCAGAGATTGCCGTCGCATCTACGAAAGCATATACAACTCAGCTGATTAGTATGGCAATGCTTGCTATCTATATGGCAGGACTACGTGAAACCATTTCAGCAGAACGCAGTCAAGAATTGATTTCTGGATTACGCAATATCCCAGGTCAAGTTCATGAAATATTAGAAGATGTTGAGCCCATTAAAACCTTTGCCCAACAATATGGTTTCAACGAAGATGTATTCTTCATTGGACGTTCTCTAGACTACGCAGTAGCCTTAGAAGGCGCCTTGAAACTAAAAGAAATTTCATATATCCATGCGGAAGCTTATGCTGCTGGAGAATTAAAACATGGTACACTAGCCCTCATCATTGAAGGCGTACCTGTTATCGCTCTTGCTACGCAAATGGATGTATATGAAAAAACCCTAAGCAATATTAAAGAAGTCAAAGCCCGTGATGCGGTCGTTATCGGCATTGCACAACAAGGCGATGACCAAATCAAAAAATATGTAGACCATACCATATTCATCCCACAAGCCGACAAATACTTGGCACCAATCCTAGCAGTTATTCCATTGCAGCTATTATCTTACTATGCTGCAGTGACTAGAGGCTGTGACGTTGATAAGCCACGTAATCTTGCAAAAAGTGTTACGGTGGAATAGGGAAATTGTGGAAGAGTTCGCGTTCTCAGAAATGAGGATGCGGACTCTTTTTTAGGTCGCGGCGGGTCCATGTTATTAACGCTCCACCGTGCTACTTGACTTCCGCTTATAATAACATGGAACCGCCGCTTGGGCTTTAGAGGAGAAGAACGGGAGAGTTATTAAGGATTAACTTATTTATTAAGAGTGGTGTATTAGTTGACACATTTTTTGTTGAGTGATATGAGAAAGTGCAAAGGATATTTAGTATTAGTTCTTATGGTGCGGGTAGTGGTGTTCTGGTAATAGTAGCAGGACAGGGAGAGAATGATAGTGTGAGATATGTGTGAAGGGGCCACCTGAGAGGGTGGCTTTTGTATTGCAGGAATTTAACAACTTTTGAAGAAATATGGGAAATAAGACTATATTTCTTAAAGGAGATAAAAAATGGAAGAAAAGGTTATAGAGGTACCAGTTAAATTAATAATGCAAGACTATCAAAAATTTGCGAAGTTATCTAATGAAAAAACGCTTGTAGGATTTTATGGATTTGCGAGTTGTGCAATAATTGGAAACATAATTGTAAATGATATCGCTGGTTTAATATACCTTATTATAGTTTTTGCCGGCTATGAAATTATTAATAGAGTAATTAATAAGAAGCAATTTGAATCGAATAAATTGGTTAATAAAGACCGAGTCTATAGTTTTACTGAAAATGGTATGGAATATAATAATATTGATGGAAGTGGAAATTCTAAGATTAAATGGGGAGAACTGTATGGCGTAAAACAAAATAAGGATATTTTATTACTGATGACAGGAAAATCATCAGGATATATAATTCCAAAACGTTTTTTGGATACAGCGCTAATTTCAGAGATAGAAGTGTTAATTATAAATAAGTTAGGTCCCAAAGTATTAAAAAAGATAAACTATCTTAAATGGGCAGGTATTGGCGTATTAATAAATATTATATCAGTTCTTTTGGGTGGAGGACTTAATGTTATACGAGATCGCTTTTAAATTGCAGTCTTACAGGGAACAGGTTACTTATCCCTCCCTGTAAGACTTTTAATTTTGTAAAATTACAGAGCAAATCCAAGTAAGATAACTTTACCAGGGACGGTGGTTTTACTAAAAGACAGTTTCACCGTCCGTGTCCCCCGTCAGAGATATGTTTCAAATCGGAGTAATAGCACTAAACTTCTGTTAAACCGTTTATACATAAGCCAGTTTATACTTTTATATATTAAATAATAAGAATGAGGATATCTAAATGATTGATGAAAGAAAAGACGAAATAGGAAAAAAATTCATATTCAAAGAAGAAACATCGATAGTAGAATTGAAAAAATTAGAAATTCAAGAAATTGTATTTTTAATTTTTTCTGTAAAGCATTTTAAAAAAGAAAAAGCATTTCTTATTAATTATGATGCAAAAATTCAAATATTTTTAGGTGTAATTTATGACAAGCTAAAAGAAGCTAAGGAAATATTTATCGCCTATGATAAAAACACTAATTATCCATATATAGACGGTGATGGTAGAGTGTGGATTTTTTCAAAGGAAAAGTATGCAAATAATACCGCTGATTATTATATGCAACAGCTAATAATGCTGGAAATTAAGAAGATAAGTGCAGAAGAAATAATGAAAGTGTTTGCTGATTTACATCGTATCGGCATAGAAAAGTTCTTAATCGATAATGGAAAGTACACTATAGAAGTTAATACGGATGATATATTACCCCCACCTGACTATAGCAAGATGCCTATGATAAGTATTCCTGTATTGAATCCTAAGTTGCAATATGCAATGATTAGATTTTTCCAAGTATTATACTCCCAAAACAATTTTGAAGGTAAAAATGGCGTATTAAATCATTTAGAGGGCAATATGTTAGAAGAAGTAATCAATTCAAAATATTTATTGCCAATGAATTTAAAACAAGAAGAACCGGCTATTCCTGATGGACAAGGTATGATGACTCTAAAGGAAGGTAGCATCATTAATTTTCCCCAATTAGTCGATAAAAATGATAAAGTATGGCTGCCAGCATTTACTGATTGGATAGAATTTGAAAAAGCGTATGATAAGAATGTCTGGAACGGTAATATAGCGACGTATAATGACTTATTAACATTTTCTGAGAAGATGGAAGGTGTTGTTATTAACTGCCAGGGAATTTCTTTTCAAATAAATGAAAAGAATAAAAAAACGATTGAAGAATATATGAAAATAAAAAGAAATCCAAATGCTATTCCAGTTAATGAAATTACAATAAAAAAAGATACCAAAGTTATGCTGGGTGAGCCGAGTGAATACCCTACTAGAATGATAGAATCTATTAAAGAGTATATGAAGAAGCAAAAGGCTATTAAAAAAGCTTACTTAAGACTTATGATAAAAGGCAATGAGAAAAGCTATTTGATAGTAGTTGATTTTGAAGGAAATAAGGACATCATATTTCAAGGTGTTGCAGATTCAGCTATGCCATATCTAGAGGGGATGTTTCTTGACATGGCAATCATGGATGATTGGGCTAAAAACGCGGTAAGAGATGTTGAGCCATTTTATAAAAAGAAATTATTTGGTTTATTTTAAGGGCATGACACGGGGACGGAGTTAGTATTTAGTTTGGGACGGAAAACCTGTCCTTTCTGTCTTGGACTCGGAGGAACAAACACGACAATACTTGTCGCAGGAGAACTAATGAAAATAACTTTCACAATAACCGTCCCCGAGATTTTCCTTAGTGAATGTGATGATGAAACCATCATTTTTAAAGCAACGGTAAACGGAAGACGTGAAATAAGTCGTTGGATATTAGGATATGGATCGGAAGTTGAGGTGTTGGAACCGGAGGAACTTCGGGTGTATTTGATGGAAAAAGCAGTGCAGATGGTGAAGCTCTATAGTTAAGTTTTTTTTAAAAAATTCACTGTTAACTCTTTAGGGTATAAAAGGAGAAGTCTTATGAAAAAAGGATATAAGTTT
>JAPUES010000112.1:0-1081 GCA_027492445.1 Sporomusaceae bacterium
ATCCTTCACCTGAAAATAATCCTTGCATTAAGTTTTGCATTTTACTAGAAACTTCAATGCCATTCGTACCTGCTAAAAAGCCATCTTTTTGTACTACGAGATTATAACTTCCATCTAATTCCACATCTATGATATCACCTGGCGTGGCTGGCGCTAGCAGCACTTCACCCGGTCCACGACGGGCCTCAAGGGTTTGAAAAAAGAACTTTTCACCAGCGAGCATACGTCCAATTCCGCCTAAAAAACCGCCTTCCATTTTTCCTTCTACATCAATGCTACTTGCCATAGAAACCATGGCATCAGCTTCGGCTTTCAGACTCTCACCTTTAAGCAAATTTACTTTTAATAAAGGAAAGGCTCCTTTATATAAAATCTCGTAATTCATATAAACCTCCATCTATTTTATAGTATACCCATTATTTACGACCGGCAGTCCAACTAAAGCCAAAACCAAAATCCTTATCCAGTTCCTTGTGCCCAGCATAATATCTTTCTAATTTTGTGACAACTAGTTGATTGTCTATATTTTGAATCTTAACCAATCCGCACATAATCTTCCCTTTATCAGGGTTATCAAGATGGATGACAATGTCCCCGCCCCCCTGTTGTTTGACAGTAACAACACCTTGGGCACTGTCCCAATTGGGCGCCCCTTCATAAATAAAGGCAAAGACTACAACAAAGTCCAATCCTTCTAGTTTTGTGAGGCGCAAATTTTCGCCATCGCTACTTTGCCCCGTCCGGTCATCTTTATCTAAGCTAATATAAGGTTTAGACGATGTAGAACCAAATAAATCGCCCAAAGCCTGAATGACGCCTTGGCTACCATCCTTCAAGCGATACATACAACCTAAATCAAGGTCAAGGGTACCTTTGGCTAAAAAACTAAACATCCCTTTTTTCTCAACTACCGAATTCCATTTTAAATTAACTAAAATTTCGCCTGATTTTTTTGCCAAATCAATGGTATGTGAATCACCACGTTTTGTAAGATTAATTACAGCTGGTGCCTTCACTGGTTTTGTCATATCAATTTTATCAAAAAAGCTCATATAAATACCTCTTTTTATAAGTCTCTAAC
>JAPUES010000112.1:1181-16827 GCA_027492445.1 Sporomusaceae bacterium
AAAACAGACACAAAGATTCAGCAAAGAGGCACTCCATACCCTTTGTGTTCTTTGTGTCTGCTGTAGCAGTCTAGTGCCTTTTTATTTTCAGCCTGTTAGCCTGCAAAATATCTGTCTACAAAACCTTGCAAACCAGAATTATAGCCTTGACCTACTGCTTGGAATCTCCACTGACCATCTTTCTTATATAGTTTACCAAATTCAACAGCCGTTTCCTTAGAAAAGTCCTCATCTAATTCAAATTTGGCAACTTCTTTATTTGTATCCTGATCATACAGGCGAATAAAGGCATTGCGCACTTGTCCAAAGTTCTGTTTGCGTTTTTCAGCTTCATGAATGGTAACAACAAAAACCAACTCATTAATAATGCTATCGACTTTAGCTAGTTCAACCAGAACCGTTTCGTCATCCCCATCGCCAACACCGGTAAGGTTATCACCCGTATGCTGAATGCTGCCATCTGGGGAACTTAGATTATTGTAAAAGATAAAGTTTTTCTCATTAGGTATTTTCCCATCGGCCCCTAACATAAATACGGATGCATCTAGGTCAAAATCCGTTCCTGTATCCGTAGTATTTGTATCCCAGCCCAAACCAACGCCCACTTTTTTTAAGCTAGGCGCTTCTTTGGATAAATTAATTCTTTCACCTTTACTTAGGTTAATGCCCATTTCTCGAGCCTCCTATTATTAATGAAAAGACTAGCCTACACTTAGACCAAAATTAGTACATAATGCACCTAGGCCACCTTTAAAACCACTACCAATCGCGTTAAACTTCCACTCTGCACCATTACGGTAAATTTCTGCTACAACAATCGCTGTCTCGACAGAAAAATCTTCACCTAAATCATAGCGGATGAGTTCAGCGGCACCGTCTTCATTCATGACGCGAACATAAGCATTGGCAACTTGTCCAAAACTTTGCTTACGAGCATCCGCATCATGGATGGTGATAGTAAAAGCTACTTTATCAACATCTGCAGGAATAGCTGACAAATCGATATTGATTTGTTCATCGTCGCCATCGCCAGCACCAGTACGATTGTCACCTGTATGTACTACTGCGCCTTGGGCACCTTTAGGATTGTTGTAAAAAACAAAATCTTGTTCATCTTTTACTTTCCCGGATGCTCCTAGGACAAAAGCCGAGGCATCAAGATCAAAATCATGACCCCCATCATATTTATTCGTATCCCAACCTAAACCGATTACAATTTTCTTAAGCCCAGGATTTGTTTTTGTTAAATCTACTTTTTGACCTTTACTTAAACTTACAGCCATTTTATTACCCTCCTATATTTTAAGTATATCTTCCTACTACAGCACTAATGGACACATCTTGTGTACTTTCGCCAATGGCAGCAAACTTCCATTCCCCTTGATGACGATACACTTCGCCAACAATCAAGGAGGTTTTCCCTGCGTAACTTTCTGTTAAATTGTATCTCGTTATTTCTTGCATATTCCCTTTATTGACGACACGAATAAAGGCATTATTAATCATACCAAAGTCTTGTTTGCGTTTTTGACAATCATAAATATTAACTACAAACACAATTTTATGTATATCACTTGGAACTTTATTTAATTGAATTACAATCTGTTCGTCATCACCATCACCGCCACCAGTGCGATTATCCCCTAAATGAGTGACGCTTCCGCAAGGACTTTTTAGGTTATTGAAAAAAATCATATTTTCCTTGCGAGTAAATTTTCCATTGGCATCAAGTAGTAGGACGGAAGCATCGCAGTCAAAATCGGCCTTTTTACCACCGAATAAACCGCCTAGAAAACCACCACCACCCGATTGTTCCACAGGATCCCAGCCTAAACCAATAATTAGTTCTGAAAGCCCAGCATTGCCTTTAGTTAAATCAATCTTTTGACCCTTTTGTAAACTTATTGCCATAACTGACTCCCTTCTATTTAACAAATACTCGTTATTATAGTTGTTATTCGATTCTCACTAAAATAAATCCTTCATTTTGTTAATAAAAACCATGTTTTTTTTATAAATCATTTTATTATTATTCCCATTTAATTTAAAAATTATTCTTACTTACGTTCCATAGTAATTAAGACGCAATGAGATATTGCGTCTTAATTACTCAATATGGCGTCTTAGGAAGCCCCATCCTAAATTTCCCCCGAGTTTCAATCCCCCCAACTCCTTCAATCCCTGTAACGGTTGCCGTAATGGCATCGTTAATATCAAGGGTTTTATTAATCGGAGTAAAAGCGACCTTTTCAGCAATAAACACAGGGTCGTATGCATGAATAAAAACTCGCATGGGGGCACTAGCAAAATTGGCCCCAGCAGCTAAGATAGCTTCAAAACAGGATTGGCAGGCTCCGGCAAAAATTACTAAATCATCGCGGGCTGGTTCAAAAATTCTTGCTTTTTTGACGGCATCAATAAAGTATTTAGAATTACGGTAATTATTAACGTCCCCTAAATCTTTTTTCCCGCCGCTCAGTAACGCATCATGCCCCGTTAGGACTAAAATATCAGGACGGTATTCATCAATTAATTCTATTACATGATCTGCTTGCTCCGCTTCATCAATACACCGGCCAATGGCTTCTATATTTAGCTGACTATATGTTTTTAAACACATTTTAAGGTACTCTTCATCCCCATCAAGATGTAATACCCTGCCAGGTATATCAAAATACTCAAACTTTTTTGATGCTTCTGAGCGATTCATCTCCGTCCGTTCTCGATCCTTCCCACGGCGCATCATAATTCTCTTCAATCCATCATTATGCACAAATTCCAAATCTACAATTTCTTTACATAACTTAGCCACACCGACTAATTCCAAATCTTCTAGCGGGGCATCTGCCATTAAGCGAAGGTACATCCCTTTAAGCACAGAGTGAAATTCTCCAATCTCGTCCTCAAAGATATCTGTCACCTTAAATACTATGTCACCGCCATGAGATTTTCGAATCACTAAATCCCCAATCTCTACACTAGGCATCTTCAATCCCCCTCTCACATATTACATACTATGTAGAGTAGAGATAATCTGCCACAGGCAAAGCCCGCCCATTTATTTTTCTGCTGACCTTTGTAGCAAAAAGTTGCCCCTCACAATATACTATACTAAGCCTGCGACCCTTAGTAGGCACATACATCGCGCTCAATTTTTTCGAGGTGATGGCGCATGATAACTGTGGTTGTTCCAGCAAAAAATGAAGCTGGGCGCATTGCAACCGTACTGCAAAATTTAAGCATACTACCAATTGATCACATTATTGTTGTTACAAATGGTTCTAATGATTCTACCATGTATGAAGTATTAAAACTGGGCATCCCAAAATTACAAATCCTTTATTTTCATGACCGGTTAGGAATCGATATCCCCCGGGCAGTAGGCGCCAAAGTTGCTTTAGCCCTTGGAAGCGAAGTGGTGGCTTTTGTCGATGGCGATATGGTAGGCACCTTTACCGATAGCCTATTACTACTCATCGACCAAGTATTGCTTAAGCATTCCGACATGGCTTTAACCAACTGCTACCCTTCCCCTCCTCGGCATATTGAACGCTATAATCCTACCTTCCAGTGGCGCTTAAATCTTAATAAAGAACTTGGACTAGATAAAAAAATCTTTTTATCTACCCCCTCCCATGGTCCCCATGCGGTTTCTCGACGCTTTTTAGAAACTATTCCCATACGGGAACTCGCCATCCCTCCTGTTTCAATGGCTTTAGCTCGTATAAATAAATTAAAAATCGATGTAGCAACGACAATTCCTCATTATCAATTAGGTTCTTCCTTGAAAACCCATCTACATTGCACTAAGATCATTGAAACTATTGTAGGAGACTGCTTAGAGGCCATCAGTGTTTTTAAAAACACCCCCCGCACTCGCCAATGGCAAAATAAAACCTATCTTGGTTATCATAACGAACGTCGTTTTGATTTATTAGACCATTTTTTCCAAGAAAACCTAGATTGCCCCAAGCCTTAGGTAACCTTCCTTGATATAAAGAAATCCTGCTCCAGTTAAGAGCAGGATTTCTACATGTTATTGTATCCAAGCATTAGAAAGAGCGGCAAACTCATCAATTGATAGAGTCTCGCCACGACGATTTCCATCAATACCAGCTGCTTCTAAAATATTTTTTAAAGTTTCTACTGGCACTCCTGTGGTTTTAAGAGTATTAAATAAGGTCTTGCGTCGTTGGGCAAAGGCTGCTTTTACGACTCTAAAAAAGACCTTTTCATTTACCTCTACAGGAGGTTTATCTAAAACCGTGCAGCGTATGACTGCAGAATCTACAGCGGGTGGCGGAATAAAAGAACCTGGTTCTACAATAAACATCATTTCAGCTTTTGTATAATACTGAACCGCAACGGAAAGAGCACCATAATCCTTGGTGCCAGGAACAGCTACCATACGTTGAGCAACTTCCTTTTGCACCATGGTAACTAGTAGTTCAATGGGCATCCGCGCTTCTAATAGCCCCATAATAATTGGTGTTGTAATATAATAAGGCAAATTGGCAACTACTTTATATTTGGGTACGCCGATTGTTTCTGCAATGTTGATGCGTAAAATATCTCCATGTACCACCCGAACATTGTCATATCCTTCTAATGTTTTACCTAGAACTTCTAGTAACCGCCGATCGATTTCTACAGCAGTCACATTTGCACCCGCTTCGGCAAGACCTTGGGTCAACGTTCCAATACCAGGCCCTATTTCTAGCACTGCATCACCAGGCGTAATGCCTGCGGCCGCTACAATATTATTTACTACCTGTTCGTCAATTAGAAAATTTTGCCCTAATTTTTTATTCATGCGTATGCCAAATCGTTTCAAAATATGTAAAGTGACTTCCTTCTGGGCTATGGTAGGTTGCGTCATATCATGACCTCCAAACTCTTACTTCCTATTACTATGAAAGATTGCATTCTGTTAGCGCTTGCTCAAATTCAGCTCGGGTTACTCCATAATGATTTAAGCGCTGTAAAAATATTTTAGCATTAGCATAGCCAATACCAAGCTTAGCTCCAAGCAAGGCTCGCCTCTCGGTAGCATCCAGACTGCCGTTTAAACCAAACTCCAGCATATCAAGCAGCTTAAATTCATTACTTGGTTGCCATTCTAAATAGCGCACTTTCGTCAATGCTAACTGAATGGCTTCTGGCGTTGCTTGCTCAATGCCAATATCATTATTATCCGTAGCATCTTCTTTGGGAATAAAGGCATGCTTCGCCTCAGGAAACCTTGAACTTAAATATTTTCGGATGCGCTCGCCAGCACTATCGGGATCTGTCATAATAATAATCCCGCGTTTAGTATAGGCTTGCTGTATCTTTTCTAAACTATAAGAAGTAAGACTAAACCCTCCTGTCGTAAGACAATCGGCATCTACAGCTCGCTTTACAGCGTGTACATCATTTTTACCTTCTACAACAATGACTTCTTTTATCATTTTCAATCACTCGCTATCTTCTTTTCAATATAATATCAAAAAAAGAACAGGGAGTATACCCCCTGTTACATTTTGCTTTCAAGCACTTTATTAATCCAACACATAGACTTTTACGGAACGTCTGCCAAAGCGCATTGCTTCATGATAGTCTTCCATGCATAAATCAATCTTATTTCCTTCAATGGCACCACCAACATCTGCTGCTAATGCCACACCATACCCTTGTACATAAACCCTTGTCCCTAAAGGAATTACATCGGGATCAACTGCTACAATACCACGGCGAGCTTTTATCCCCGTTGCCGTGAGGCCTTCCACTGAACCGTCTGTGGGCAAATAAGCAGTGGCTTCCATCATTTCTACACGACTAAAGCCCATCGACCCTCGGGAAGTTTCAATAGTATCTCGTGTGCCTACATTTACAATTTGCGCCTTTGGTGCTTCTTTAATGACCTCGCTAATTTGCTGAGCACCAACTTCTTCTCCATCGGCGAAGTTGAGACGTACGGTAATTGTCTTACTACCATCTTTCCCTTCCTCGATAACCTTTTCCACACCTTTTTCTAAGGTGGAATCCGGTTGATGAATTACGGTGAATGGTTCTGGCACATCGCGCTCAACGATTTTTTCGCTGAGAGTCACTACTTGAATGTGCATATCTGCTTCAATCTTGGTCTGTCCACTTGGTATAAGTTTACTACTTTCTGCCTTAATCCCCATACTTTCCGCAAGTTCTCCTACGGTAAGCTTACCAGTCACTACTACCTGAGAATTGCCCTGATACATAACCGTAACAGGTACAGCCCTCTTTACCGAAATAACACTACCATCCGTCAACTTAGGTGTTGACACTCGGTATTCATCTTTAGATTCTAATTTTATCCCAGCTTGTACTAAAACATCTTCTGGTTTATTATGTAATGTGCTAATAACCACGGTAGTGCCGTCGACGGCAATTTGTACTTTTTTGTTGGCAAACATGAAGCCTGTTGCCACCATCAAAATAATGACTAGCGCTAGAATTAGGGGTAGCAATTTTTCTCGAAAAATTAGCTTTTTCAGCTCATTATTACGCATGCAATCCCTCCTTTTAAAACGTTTGCACATTATACCACGAGTTTTTAAATTTGTCTAATCTTTTTTTAAATTCCCTTATATTATTTGCCAATAACACCTACTTTATACCGATAATAAAAAATGAGTAAATACCTTCTAACAAGATATTCACTCATTTCATAATTTATGCTATTTTTTATTTAATTTTAAATATTTTTTTTGCATTTTCACTGGTTGCTTTCCCTAAATCCATTACATCCATGCCTCGCAGATTCGCTACCTGCTCAGCGACAAATCTTACGTAACTAGGCTCATTGCGTTTTCCTCGGTGAGGATGAGGCGTTAAGTAAGGACAATCCGTTTCTACTAACAATCGTTCAAGGGGTATTTCTTTTACAATCTCAGGTAGCTTTGCTGCATTTTTAAAAGTAACAGGCCCGGCGATAGAAATATAAAAACCTAATTTTATCACTTCTTTGGCCATATCCAAACTACCCGAAAAACAATGTAACACTCCCGTAAGTCCCTTGCCTTCTTTTCGCAGAACGTCGATTATATCACCATGGGCATCACGATCATGAATAATAATTGGCATATCCATTTGCCGCGCAACATCAATTTGCTTAATAAATACTTGTCGCTGCACTTCCCGCGGCGATAAATCGTAATAATAATCCAAGCCGATTTCACCAATAGCTACTACTTTGTCTTCTCGGCTCCAAGCTGCAAGCTGTTCGTAATCCGTCTCTTTGGCATCCTTTGCCTCATGAGGGTGAATACCAACAGCGGCATAAATTTGGTCATATTGTTTTGCTAAATTCACCCCGCGAGCCGAAGAAGCCATACAGGCTGCTGCATTTAAAATACCCGTTATACCATTTTCTAGAGCCCTAGCAATGATTTGTTCCCGGTCAATATCGAATTTTTCATCATCAATATGGGCGTGCGAATCAAATAACATGTTACTTCACCCTGCTGCCTGGCAGCATATTCTGTGCTGTAACTAATGCTAATTTATCGTCGCTCGAAGCAGCCAAAACCATCCCATGAGATTCAACACCACGAATTTTAGCTGGTTTGAGATTAACAATCATGACGACATCTTGGCCTACTAATTCTTCTGGCGTATAATGTTTGGCAATTCCTGAGATAATTGTACGTTGCTCCGTACCTAAATCCACCGTAAGTTTCAACAATTTATCTGCTTTAGCTACTTTTTCTGCAGCTAGCACTTTTACAACACGTAAATCTATTTTCGCGAATTCTTCAATTGTAATTTCAGGCGTATCAAAGGCAGATTTTGTCGGAGCTACAACCTCTATTGTCGCTTTTTCTGTTGCTTCAGCAACATCTTCGACTAATTTCTCCACACGTGGAAAAATTGGTTCTGGCTTACCTACGATTGTACCTGCCGGCAACTTACCCCATCCTTTTGCATCCGTTAAGGATAACGTAGCAAAATCCTTGTCAATCCCGAGTTGTTCCCAAATCTTTGGCCCGGTGACAGGCATTAAAGGAGAAATCAAAATCGATATGATTCGTAAGGTTTCTGCTAAATTATAAAGCACTGTATTAAGCCGCCCTCTTTTGGCCTCATCTTTTGCCAATGCCCAAGGACCTGTTTCATCAATATATTTATTGGTACGGCCAATGAGTGTCCAAATGCCTTTGATAGCTCCATTGATATCCATATTATCCATAAATTCTTCATACTGCACGACAGTCTTTTGCACTAATTCTGTTAGAGCTTGATCGATTTCCTCCGTCTCACCGCTTGCTGCAATCACACCGTCATTGAAACGCCCAATCATGCTTAAGGTCCGATGTAATAAATTCCCTAAATCATTTGCCAAGTCAGCATTGACCCGATTGATAAGAGCGTCTCTGGAGAAATTCCCATCCATACCTAAGGTGATTTCCCGCAATAGAAAATATCGAATGGCATCCGGTCCAAATTCATCGATTAGCACCAATGGATCAATGACATTCCCTTTAGATTTGGACATTTTGTCCCCTTCCATAATAAGCCAACCATGTCCATATACTTTCTTTGGTATTTCAATATCTAAAGCCATTAAGATAACAGGCCAAATAATACTATGAAAACGAACAATTTCTTTACCAACCAAATGTATATCTGCTGGCCAAAATTTTTCAAATTTCCCCCTATCTTCTAGGTATCCAGCAGCGGTGATATAGTTTGTTAACGCATCAAACCAAACGTACACTACATGTTTGGTGTCAAAAGGCACGGGAATTCCCCAGTCAAAGGTCGTACGGGAAACGCATAAGTCCTCCAAGCCACCTTTAATAAAATTAATCATTTCATTACGGCGAGAGCTTGGCTGAATAAAATCAGGATTATTTTCAATATAATCAAGGAGGCGTTCTTGGTATTTTGACATCCGGAAGAAATAGCTCTCTTCCTGCACTACTTCTACACTACGTCCACAGTCAGGACATTTGTCATCTACTAATTGACGTTCTACCCAAAAAGTCTCACAAGGAGTGCAATATCTTCCTTCATAGGCAGCTTTATAGATATCGCCTTGGTCATAAATTTTCTGGAAAATAGCTTGGACAACTTCATAGTGGCGAGCCTCAGTAGTACGAATAAAGTCATCATTAGAAATATTGAGTTTTTCCCATAAATGTTGAAAAGAAGCCACAATTTTATCAACATAAGCAATGGGAGTAATATTTTGCTCTGCAGCTTTACGCTGAATTTTCTGTCCATGTTCATCAGACCCTGTTAAAAACAGTACATCAAAGCCCGCTAAGCGTTTATATCGAGCCATGGTATCTGCAATTGTTGTCGTATAAGCATGACCGATATGTAAATTATCACTTGGATAGTAAATCGGTGTCGTAATATAAAATGATTTTTTTTCCATTTAAAAATATACCCCCTTAAAATTAGCCACTATGCTAGCTATTTCTTCTCATTGTTCCTATTTTACCGAAAATCTACCCTTCTGTCGAATCCATTTTGTCTAAAAAACCTTTATTCGACCTAATTTGACAAAATATTCGAAAATTGGGACAGTATATTACTGTTATGGGAAAAATAGGTTGACATCCTTTACTTCATTTGGTATTATTTAGTTACAAACATTTTGTCGAAAATTGTTGTAATGATAGGAGGAATTTTTATTATGAAATCAACTGGTATTGTACGAAAAGTGGACGAGCTTGGCAGGGTAGTAATTCCTATTGAACTCCGTCGCACATTAGCAATCGCTGAAAAAGACGCTTTAGAAATTTATGTAGATAGCGATCGTATTGTCTTGAGAAAATATGAGCCTGCATGTTCATGTGTATTCTGCGGTAATGCGGATGAAGTAACTGTCTTTAAAAACAAAAACATCTGTAAAGAATGTTTAGATTCCATGACCGAAAAGGCTATCTAAGAGGTTGAAAAACCTCTTTCTTTTTTTGCCCTTTGAACGGAATCTACGAAGAACGCATTCAATAACTATGCAACTAATCGCTAGTCTGCCACGAATGAGAGATAGGGTATCGTTTGCTTCCTACGTAACGCCACTCAACCCAATCTCTCATCCGTGGCGATTCTATTTACCTTATTTATTCTATTACGGCCTGATATACTTCGCGCTTTGGCAATCCCCGTTCTTGGGCGATTGTTTTGATAGCGTCTTTTTTATTTATACCGGTCTCTACCAGCGCCATAACTGCATCTAAGAGAGGTACTTGTCCTTCTACAGCCAAATCCACCTTTTGTTCACTTTGACCAGCAACAAGTAAGGTAAATTCACCCCGTGGATCACACTCCGAAAAATGTTGCCCCAAACTGCCTAGGGTGCCACGAATAAATTCTTCAAACTTCTTTGTTAGTTCCCTCGCTGCTACAGCCTGGCGCTCTCCTAGCGCTTGACTTAGTTCCGCAAGGGTCTTTTTTATTTGATGTGGCGATTCATAAAATATCAGGGTGTAAGGACTCGCCACTAAACTAGCGATTAATTCACGCCTTTTCTTTTTTTGTTTTGGTAAAAAACCAATAAAGGTAAATAAACTTGTATCAAGTCCCGAGCAAACTAGCGCCGACAATGCTGCATTGGCTCCTGGCAGAGGCACCACGGTAATGCCCGCCTCTACTGCTAAGGCTACTAAATCCGATCCTGGATCAGAAATCCCGGGGAGCCCCGCATCACTTACGATTGCTACATCCTGTCCAGCCAGGAGTTTTTCAACAATTTCAGGACCACGTTCTACTTTATTGTGTTCATGATAACTAATAAGGCGAGTATGGATATCAAAATGACTTAACAGTTTTCTCGTATGCCTAGTATCCTCAGCAGCAATCAGTGCCACCTCACTAAGCACTCGCACCCCTCGGTAAGTCATGTCTTCTAAATTACCAATGGGCGTTGCGCATAAGTATAATGTCCCTGGCTTTTCAATCAAATCACTTCACTTCTTTCTCTCAATAATAAGGAATAGTCCTAACAATTAAAAGATAAAACACAAAGACCCATATCATCTTTGTGTTTACCTACAATTTTTATCGATGCTCTTTGTAATAGCTTTGGATTTCATCACTATAGCTACCATCAGCTTTATATACAATCAAAGGAGGTAACACTGTAAGACCTGGACTTGCCCCCCGTGTTCCTTCTACTAACAACATTTTAGGCTTTTTATCTACCCCAGAATGAACCAACTGCAGTCGTTTTGGTTCTATACCCGCTTGGCTCATGGCCACTAAAATTTCTGCCATCCGCTCTGGTAAATGAACCATGGCAAAACGCCCTCGCGTTTTCACCAAATGCTTTGCTGCATTGACCACATCCTTTAGGTTAGCCGTTATTTCATGTTTCGCCATTGCCACCTTGTCATTAGGACTGATATATCCACCGGTAACAGGTCGATAGGGAGGATTCGACACCACTAGGTCATAAATCCCTGCTGGTAATAGCTCTTTTATTTTACATAAGTCACCATGAATAATTTCCACCTTGTCTTCTAGTCCATTTAACATAACACTGCGTTTGGCCATCTCCGCCATGGAGGGACTCATTTCGATTCCCACAACATGACCAACTGCTCTCGCTGCCAACAACAAGGCAATTACCCCTGTACCAGTGCCCAAATCCACTGCGGTAATTCCTGGGCGGACTTTAGCAAAATGCGCCAGTAACACAGCGTCTAAGGAAAAGCAAAATTCTGATGGGTTTTGAATCAGTTTAAGCTTCCCAATCAGCAAATCATCTATTCGTTCCCCTTGTTTGATCACGCATTATGATCCTTTTCCACAACTTCTTCCCAGGGAATAACAATAATATTGTTGTTTTTCAGCAATACCGTCGCCGTTTTTTTTGCTTGGTTAACGGCGGTTACTTTACCATCCCCATCAACGGTAATGACTTCACGGCCAACAGCAGGCGGAGCTACTTTCTTGCAGCATGATCCATAAGAATCATTTTCATATTTTAAGCAGCACATTAATCTTCCACAAATCCCTGAAATTTTAGCAGGGTTAAGGGATAAGTTTTGATCTTTCGCCATGCGAATCGAGACTGGTTCAAAATCCCCTAAGAAAGTAGAACAACACAATGGTCGACCGCAGCAACCAATACCACCCATCATTTTTGCTTCATCCCGCACACCAATTTGTCTAAGTTCAATGCGCGTACGGAACATGGCTGCTAAATCTTTTACAAGTTCTCTAAAATCAATACGGCCTTCTGCTGTAAAGTAAAAAATAATCTTGTTTACATCAAAAGTGTATTCTACATCTACTAGTTTCATATTTAAACTATGTGATTTTATTTTTTGTTCACAAATGGTAAAGGCTTCTTTTTCTTTGCTTCTATTTTCATTGACTTTAACATCATCTTCGGTGGTGGCTTTGCGTTGCACAACTTTTAGCGGTGCCACAATTTCTTCATCCGCTACTTCCCGTGGCCCAATAACCACTTCCCCATACTCTAAGCCTCTAGCCGTTTCAACAATAACACAGTTCCCTGTCTCTAATGAGAATTCACCTGGCGCAAAATAATATATTTTCCCAGCTTTTTTAAAACGTACTCCTACTACTGTTTGCATTCAAACCTCCTTGACCAAATCATATATTTTTATCAATAAGGCTTCGCTCGTAAGCCTTGCATTCCCGTTGGCCTGCAAAGACCGCCTGGCCTCTTCTATTGCTTTAAGAGACTCTACTAATCCCTTTTCACTCCAAATAGAAGCCTGCTCCTTTAGCCAGTCTACTAAATCTATATTAAACAGAACCTGTTGTTCCTGCCCTGTAAGGACCATTAAAATATCTCGTAATAAATAAGTGCAGTATGCCAATACTGTCAACAAGTCTTTGCGTTCCATTTTTTCTAGTGCACTAGCCGTCTCCCAAAGTGCAGTCATTTTCCCTTCTATTATATGGTCCATAATCCTTACGGTTTGGTTACGAAGGGCCAGACCATCTGGTTCAAGTATGGAAAGAGCAATCCCCATACGCCCACGGCTAAGTCGTGCTGCGACTGCCGCTGATTCAGGTAAAAATCCTTTATGAATTAAAGCCTCCGTCAACACTTCATCTGCTAAGGGCTGAAATGACAGGGACATACATCGAGAGATAATGGTGGTAAGCAGCATCTGCCGATTGGCGGAAACCAAAATAAAGACAACATCTCCTGTTGGTTCTTCCAATATTTTCAAAAGACTATTGCTTGCCTGTACCGTCATAAGTTCTGCGCCATCAATAATACATACTCGCCGCACTCCAATATAAGGAGCTAGGCCCACTTCATGTTGTAAATTTCGAATTTGTTCAATCTTAATATTGGTACCATCAGGGCGAATCAATACAAAATCAGGATGTGTACCATGGGCCATTTGCCGACATGACTGGCAATTACCGCAAGGCCTAGATTCTAAGGCACTACATAACAGTGCTGCCCCTACTACATTCGCTACCATAAACTTACCAATGCCACTTGGCCCTGAAAATAAGATGCTATGTGGCATACGGTTACTACTTTCCATATAGCGTAGCATTTTTATATTTTCGACATGACCGACGATTTCTGTCCACTGCATGCTACACCCCTACTACCTCTACATATACAAATCCACTAGCATTCCGCGAAGAGCGCCATGTTTTGCCACAATATCAAGTTTGCCTTCCTGTCCGCGACGCACATCTTCACTTAGGCTTTCTAAGGTAGCGTCAACTTTTTTTATAATCGTATACACTTTCTGCCGACCGCTGCGATCCCAGCCCTGCTGCGAACTTAAGGTATACATACGACCTACTGCTTCACCGACAAATTGCCGTATTACTTCACGATATTTTCTCAGTTCAGAATAGGTTGGCACTTCACCTAAGCGTTTACCATGCTGGTCAATGGCTGCCAAGAGAGCCGTCATACGTTCACGAGATTGTCCATCCTGATTTTTAAGTAAATCAGAGGCAAAATGTCCTAACGTTTTATCGGTCTTAGTGCTTGTTTCCCGCTCTGGAACCATCGGTAATTGGGCAGGTCCCAAGGTATTAATTTTCATATAGGTCACTGCCTTTCAAGCATACTCCATAATAAGAACTATTATAATACTCACAAGCTATAATTTATATATAAATTATAGTTGTTTTATAGAAAATAATCAATTTATCCTTTTCCCCTGCTACATAATGCCTAATTTCTTTATTTCTTTCATTAAAAAAATCCCTGTAAGGATGGCAGCAACTAAATCTGCAATTGGACTTGCTAGCCAGGCACCATTTAAACCTAAGATGCCAGGCAATAATAATACTAATGGAATAAGTATTATTACTTGCCTCGACATACTTAATATAATGGCATAACCAGCCTTACCTACGGCTTGAAAATAATTCGCCCCGATAATTTGAAAACCAATGACGGGCAGCATGAATAAATAAATTCTCATACCGTGAGACCCAATCTCTATGAGGTCAGGATTATCATTAAATAGCATAATAATCTGGGTATCAAAAATCTGCACAATTAAAAATCCTACTATAGAAAAGATGGTAGCAGAATATATTGCTATTTTTAAAGCCTTTATTACCCTATGGTAATTTTTCGCTCCATAATTATAACCAATGATTGGCTGAAGACCTTGGCTAAGGCCAAAGATAGGCATCAGCATTAACATGGCAATCCGCGTAATAATTCCGATGGAAGCAACGGCTAATTCACCGCCGTGCTTTAATAAACTAAAATTAAATAATACAGTAACTACACTCGCCGCAATTTGCATGAGAAAAGGCGATAGTCCAATTTTAAAAATACTGATAATAATCTCTTTATCTAACCTAAGATTAGCAATACGCAGCCGGAGTAAACTTTTGGTACTCATAAAATATACTAACACCCAAATCGCTGACACCCCTTGAGATACTACTGTAGCTAATGCAGAGCCGCTTATTCCTAGCTGAAAGGTAAAAATAAATAAAGGATTTAATACAATATTAAGTCCCGAAGAAATCAAGATGGTTTTCATCGCCATCTGGGGATTCCCTTCGGCTCGCACTACGCTATTTAGACCAAAACCAATATACATGAAAATACTGCCGAGTAAAATAATTCGCGTAAAATCCCGGGCATAGGGTAAAACCTCCGCCTCGGCACCTAAAGCGATTAGGATAGGGTCCAAGAATAAAAGCATACCTGCCGATAAGCTGACTGACAATATGGCGGCTAAGGTAAAGGCATTGCCTAATATTTTTTCAGCCTCATGCTGTTTATTTTCTCCTAGACGCAAAGAAACTACGGCTGAAGCCCCTACACCTACTAGCATCCCAAAACCCATTAATATAATCATAATAGGAAAGGCAATAGTAACAGCCGCTAATCCGATTTCACCCACGCCACGTCCAACAAAAATACTATCCACAACATTATATAAAGCATTAACGACCATACCAACGATTGCTGGCAGGGAAAATCTCCACAGTAATACTGATATTTTTTCTTCTCCTAAGGATTTAGAGCGCTCCATAATTCCTCCATTCTCTGCCTTTTACACATTATATCATCAACTACCTGCTAAAATTATCATTCCCAAAAACACTTTCTTAATTCCATGATGATGCAAAACTTTCAAAAGGTGGAAAACTACATAATATGTAGTTTTCCACCTTTTAAAAATCCATATCATCT
>JAPUES010000113.1:0-9476 GCA_027492445.1 Sporomusaceae bacterium
GTTAGCGGTAAACCTGCAGTGGATGTACTTGCTGTCAAGCTAAACCGAAACATTGAGCCCTTTTCCCAGTTAAAACTGCTGAATGGGGCGCTTGTGAATGGAGACAAGGTAGTATTTTTTATTGATAAAGCCCTTGAAAACCAAGAGTTTTATAGGGAAAAGGCTAAGGAAGTAGGGGTAGAATTACGCGATCTCAACGACCTCACGACTACATCTTATGACGCCGCCGTGTTGATTACCAATCAAACAATGGTTCTCGAAAAACTTCACCTGTATGTAAGACCAATGGAACTTGCCGTCGGCATTGGTTGCAGGCGAGGAACCACCTCTGAAGAAATTATGACGGCCCTTAAGGATGCTTGCTACCAAATTGGCGCTAGTACTCAGCAGATTCGTATCATAGGAAGCACGGTAGTAAAGCAAGATGAAGTAGGCTTACTGGCCGTAATTAAAGACTTAGCTGTCACTAGTGTATTTTTTAATAATGAAGAATTGCAACAGTGTATTGATGAAAATGAACTTGAAGTCTCAAGTTTCGTAAAAAAACAGATAGGAGTGGGAAATGTATGTGCAGCAGCAGCAATCTTAGCAGGGAAGAGGAGCAAACTCCTCCTTCCCAAAACAAAGTACAAGAATGTAACGTTGGCAATTGCCCCGGTCAAATTGCAGTCATTGGAATAGGTCCTGGTAGTTTAATGGATATGACGCCGCGAGCAAAAGAAGGTATTTTAAGCGCAGATGTCATTGTCGGTTATAATACGTATCTGGAACTCATTCCTGAATTATTAGTGGATAAATTAGTGGTTGGCACTGGCATGATGCAAGAAGTGGAGCGCTGCCAAATTGCCGTAGAAAAAGCATTAGCTGGTAAAAACATTGCTGTTATTTCTAGCGGTGATCCAGGTATTTATGGCATGGCAGGGTTAGTATTAGAACTTACTATGAAATATGATACGGCCATTCGACCACAAGTTACAGTTATTCCTGGTATTAGTGCAGTGGGGGCATCCGCGGCTATTTTAGGCGCACCTTTAATGCATGATTTTGCCGTGATTAGTTTAAGCGATCTATTAACACCGTGGGATGTTATTTTAAAACGCGTAGAAATGGCCGCCGCGGGCGACTTTGTCATTGCCATTTATAATCCGAAAAGCAAGCGTCGTACTAGCCAAATTCGCGAGGTAAGAGAAGTCGTTATGAAGTATCGGGCCGCCTCTACGCCCGTTGGGATTGTTCACCATGCTTCTCGGGAAGGGGAAGACAAAAAAGTGTCTACCTTGCGAGAATTCACCCTTGAATTTATTGACATGTTTTCTTTAGTCATTATTGGCAATAGCCAAACCTATGTACAAGATGGTGTGATGATTACGCCACGAGGTTATAAATTGTGATTTTAGTAATCGCAGGAACCAAAGACGGACGGGATGTAATCACCTTATTAGCAAAGGACTACCCTGTGATGGCCTCCGTCTTTAGCGATTATGGGCGCGATTTACTGGCTAGCGACAATCTATCCATACATACTGGCCCTTTAGATGACCATGGACTTACGGCCTTACTTACTAGTCATGCCATTACCCTCGTAGTGGATGCTAGTCATCCTTATGCCGTTCAGGTATCAAACAACGCCATGCAGGCTTGTGAAAGAAGTAAAGTGCAGTATCTTCGTTATGAACGTCCTTTGGCACCCTTACCTACTTATGAAAAATTATCTGTAGTCAATGATTATCAACAAGCTATTGAAGTGTCAGCTTCTTTAGGGCAGGTTATTTTTCTTACTACCGGCAGTCGCCATCTTAGGCTTTTTAAGGAAGCCCCTTGTTTACAAAACCACCGCTTAATTGCCCGCATATTGCCGGAAGCAAGTGTACTTGCTGAATGTTTTTCTCTTGGTTTTTTACCAAAAGATATTGTAGCATTACAGGGGCCTTTTTCCCATGAACTTAATAAAGCCCTCTTTACCGACTATCAAGCCGAGGTTATTGTAAGCAAAAATAGCGGTCTAGTGGGAGGCAGTGATACTAAAATCACTGCTGCCATGGAGCTTGGTTTACCCATTGTTCTCATTGACCGACCTAAGATTCATTATCCTAACATTAGGTCTAGTATTAACGATGTAATTCAATTTGTTAAGGAGGCCCAAAGATGAAATATATAACAGAACCGATGGTCATTGAAGAGCGGAGTATGGAAATTATTGCTCCTTATTTGGCCCATTTACCTTTGTCACCACAAGCTGTAAAGGTCTTTTCACGTATTATTCATGCTGCTGGCGATCCAGAATATTCAAAAGTCATTGAAATTCATCCCGATGCCATTGCCGCTGGCTGCAGCGCCTTAAAGAAAGGCTGTGATATTTTCTGCGATGTGGAAATGGTGCGGACGGGCATTAATAAAAAACGGTTGGCGGAATTTGGCGGCGCGGTACACTGCTTGATTGGTGATGAGCAGGTAGCTATTACTGCGAAAGAACTTGGCATTACCCGCTCGATGGTAGCCATGCGCACTTTTGGCGAGAAGCTTAATGGTGCTATTATCGCCATTGGTAATGCACCGACCGCTTTGTTTGAAGTGCTAAACATGATGAAGGAAACTGGCATTCGCCCCGCCCTCATCATCGGCGTACCCGTAGGCTTTGTTGGCGCTGCCGAATCAAAGGATTTCTTAGCAGAAACTTCCCCCGTACCTTATATCACTGTACGAGGTAATAAAGGTGGCAGTCCGATTGCAGCGGCGACCACCAATGCACTACTATATATGGATAGACGTTAAAAGGAGGGATGGTATGTCCCAGTCTTTACTACCGCGCATCGTGATTGCCGGTACTCATAGTGGAGTAGGTAAAACAACTATTGTGACAGGTTTATTGGCAGCTTTAAAAGAGCGGGGACTAACCGTCCAGTCCTATAAGGTAGGACCTGATTATATTGATCCCGGTTATCATCAATTGGCAACGGGTAAAACCTCTCATAATTTAGATACTTGGCTTGTTCCAACAGACAAGATTCTGCCCATTTTCACCAAAACAGCTCTTGGTAATGATATTGCTGTAATTGAAGGGGTAATGGGTTTATATGATGGTGGACGGCAAGGCATCAGTAGTACGGCCGCCATTAGCAAGCTGTTAAAAGCTCCTGTAATCCTTGTAATTGACGCGAGATCTATGGGAGAAAGTGCAGCAGCCGTTGCCCTTGGTTACAAAATGTATGACCAAGAGGTAAATATCGTCGGCGTTATTATCAATCGGCTAGGATCAAGCAATCATGAAAAGATGGTGCGAGAGGCTTTAGAGCGTCTTAACATTCCAATCCTTGGCTGTATTTATCGCAATGAAGCCTTCGGACTGCCCGAAAGACATCTTGGCCTCACGCCAGTCGCAGAGCACCTTACGGCAAATGTGCGTACTAATTTGCGTACGCAAATTAGTAAGCAAGTGGATGTAAGTGCCATCCTTGAAATCGCCCAACAAGCCCCGGCTTTGCCTCTTGTCGTAGCACAAGCAGTGCCTGTCCATGAGGCCCATGGAGTACGAATTGGGGTCGCCCAAGATGAAGCTTTTTCCTTTTACTATCCAGAAAGCATTGATGTCTTAGAGGCCATGGGGGCAGAAATTGTACCCTTTAGTCCTCTTAGGGATAAAGAACTACCCAATGTCCATGGCCTACTACTCGGGGGCGGCTTTCCTGAAATGTTCTTAAAGGAACTGTCAGGTAATAGCAGTATGCGCCAATCCATTGCTAAGGCCTGCAAGGATGGTATGCCTATTTATGCGGAATGCGGCGGGCTAATGTATCTCACTAAAGGAATTATGGATTTTGATGGAACACATTATGATATGGTCGGAGTGATTCCTGCTAGTTGTAGCATGCAAAAAGCATTGCAAACGGTAGGGTATGTAAAAGCAACAGCCCTTACAGATAATATATTATGCAGTGCTGGCGAAAGTTTACGAGGACATGAATTTCATTTTTCCTTAATGAACATTGAAGAATCACCCGAGGATTTTCCCTGGGCCTTTACCTTTAAAAAGACACGTACGGGGGCTGTTTATCCTGGGGGATATGTCCACGGTAATGTAGTAGCTTCGTATCTGCATATGCATTTTGCTGGTCATGAACTAGCGGCCGCAACCTTCCTTAAAAAATGCAGTATTTTTAAGACAAAATAAGCAAGAGTCTTAGGGAGAGTAATGGATGAATGGAAAAATAATCGTAATAACGGGTGGCGCCCGCAGTGGCAAAAGTGCTTTTGCCGAGGAATTTGCTGCTCGCCAAGGTAAGAAGGTAGCCTATATTGCAACGGCCCAGGTGTATGATGAGGAAATGAAAGTTCGGGTAGAGCTGCATCAAAAACGCCGGCCGGAAAATTGGCAGACCTTTGAAGCCCCCTATGATGCTGATAAAGTGATTGCAACTATTCCAGGGGCAGATTATGTTATTTTATTTGATTGCTTAACCTTATATACGAGCAATTTATTACTTGACGCCAATCACCCAGAGGATAAATTTTCTTATATTATGGCTAAAATAGATAGCCTAGTCGTAAGTGCACGTGCTAGTCAGGCTTGCCTAGTGTTTGTGACAAATGAAGTAGGTATGGGAATCGTACCAGACAATCCTTTAGCCCGTCAGTATCGGGATATTGCTGGGATGGTCAATCAAAAGATGGCTACTTGCGCGGATGAAGTATATTTAGTCGTGAGCGGCTTAGCCGTGGAATTAAAAAGCATCGCAGTAAATGCCAAATGGGAGGTCTAGTATGGCAAAGACAATCATGCTCCAAGGAACCAGTTCCCATGTGGGAAAAAGTATTCTTACCACAGCTTTCTGTCGTATTTTTTTACAAGATGGACATAAAGTTGTCCCCTTTAAGGCGCAAAATATGGCTCTTAATTCTTATGTGACCAAAACAGGAGAAGAAATGGGCCGGGCCCAAGTAGCCCAAGCTGAGGCAGCAGGCCTTGAACCAATGGTAGAAATGAATCCAGTCTTATTAAAACCAACGGGTAATTCTTCTTCTCAGGTTATTTTAATGGGTAAACCCATTGGCAATATGTCGGCAAAAGAATATCATACTGGTTATAGCCTAAAAGCCCTAGGCGTCATTCAAGAGTGCCTAGATAAATTAAATTCTGAGTTTGATACTATCGTCATTGAAGGAGCAGGCAGTCCTGCTGAGGTAAACTTAAAAGCCAATGATATTGTGAATATGCGCATTGCAAAGCTCTTATCAGCTCCCGTATTTTTAGTGGCTGATATTGATCGAGGCGGTGCCTTAGCAGCCGTTGTAGGTACGTTAGAGCTACTAGAACCTGATGAACGGGCTTTGGTGAAAGGTATTATCATTAATAAGTTCCGTGGTGATTTAGACTTACTAAAACCCGCCTTAGATTTTTTGGAGGAAAAAACAGGTAAACCTGTGATTGGCGTAGTTCCCCATCTTGATCAGTTAGGAATTGACGATGAGGACTCTGTATCCCTTGATGATAAAGAAAGGGGAGAGACGCGAGACCTTGCTATTGCCGTCCTAAGGACGCCTAAAATCTCAAATTTTACAGATTTTGATGCCCTGGAAAGTGAAGTAGATGTAACTATCCGTTATATTAAACCTGGAGAAAAGATTGGGAAACCAGACTTACTAATTTTACCCGGCAGTAAAAATACCATTGAGGATTTACTATACCTACGCACCCAAGGTTATGAGGCAGAGATTCAGACTTTAGTCACTGCTGGCACGCCAATTATTGGTATTTGTGGCGGTTATCAAATGCTAGGGAAGGAAATCTTTGATCCACAGCATACGGAGTCAGCTCTTGATAGCATTACAGGTATTGGCCTTCTTGATATTACAACTACCTTTGCAACGGAGAAGGTAACCCATCAAGCGACTGCTTGTGGTGCGAGTCATGGTTTTTTAGGCATTGATAGCAGGAGTGATGTTCTTACCGGCTATGAGATTCATATGGGGCATACGGTTTTTCTTTCTCCCGTTGCCCATGCTTTTACCATTACTAGCCGCTCGGGGCAGGAAGTTCACGCAAAGGATGGGGTAATCAGTGGTAATGGACAGATTATGGGTACTTACCTTCATGGTATCTTTGATAACGATGGTTATCGCCGCAAGCTACTCAATGCACTGCGGGCTAAAAAAGGGTTGGCACCGATTACTGCAATTAATGATACCTATACCCGTAAACAAAATAGTTATAACCGGCTAGCCGCTACCGTGCGCCAAAGCCTTAATATGGATTTAGTCTATACCATTTTGGAGGCAAAGTAGTGGAAGCTTATTTGCCATTACTTGCCTTTGTAATGGATTGCCTCATCGGTGATCCTCGTTCCCGGATGCACCCTGTCGTACTAATTGGTAATCTAATTTCCTTTTTAGAAGGAAAGTTATTACACCTAGACGCTTCTAAAGAGCGCAAAAGACTGGCTGGTTTGGTACTTGTTGTGGTAGTATTAAGTATTACCTATACCATCCTATGGGGGATCATGCTACTCTTAGCAAGTCTTCATCCTTGGGCCTATTATCTAGGCGGGGCTTTACTACTGAGTTTTACCATTTCACCTCATAGCTTGGCGCAAGCAGGCCAAGAAATTTACCAGTACCTAATAACAGGTAATTTAGACCAAGCACGCTATAAAGTAGGCTGGATTGTGGGGCGTGATACCCAGGAACTTGACGTTAGTGAAGTCACGCGAGGAACGGTAGAAACCATTGCAGAAAATATTGTAGATGGCATTATTTCGCCCCTCTTTTATTTTCTCATTGGCGGTGTACCCTTGGCTTTTTTATATCGCAGCGTTAATACCCTGGACTCCATGGTTGGCTATAAAAATGCTAAGTATGGAGATTTTGGTATGGTGGCCGCTCGGGTTGATGATATCTTTAATTATATTCCCGCCCGTATTACAGGTTTTTTACTGATCCTAGCTGCTTTCCTTCTAAATTATAATGTCCGTAATACCTTCTCCAGTATGTGGCGTGATGCCAAAAAGCATCCAAGTCCGAATAGCGGTTTCCCGGAAGCAGGAGTCGCAGGTGCCCTTGGTATCCAGCTAGGTGGCCTAAATTATTATGGCGGCATTCCTTCCAAGCGTGCTTATATGGGAACATCCACCCAGCCTTTAGCACCTGAGCACATCACAAAAACCATTGCCATGATGTATATCGCGACCATCTTATTTATTATGAGTGGTACTATCTTTTTATTGTTTGGAATGAAATAAGGATATGGAAAGTTGAAATGAAAGATTTTATTACTGGACTGCAATTTTTGACAAGAATTCATCTCACAAAACAATCGGACTGGTCACCAGAAAGTTTTGGCCGTAGCGTAAAGTTTTTTCCCATCATTGGGGCCATTATCGGGATACTCTTGGTTATAATGAACCAATTATTTGCTGAATATTTGCCCTTAACAGGGATTTATATGCCACCTCATGTGTTAGCAGTTTTATTAATCATTGCTAATATAATCTTGGCTGGTGGTCTACATTGTGATGGTTTTATGGATACTATGGATGGTATTTTTTCTGGTCGTTCTCGGGATCGGATGCTGGAAATTATGAAAGACAGCCGAGTAGGTGCCAATGGTGTGATGGCTTTTGTCTTACTCATATTGCTCAAATGGGCACTACTTAGCGAATTATCCTCCTTTGTATTGCCAAGTGCCTTGCTTATTATGCCCCTGCTCGGGCGTTTTTCTATGGTGATTGGCATTACAGTATTTCCTTATGCACGCCTCGATGGTATGGGAAAAGCCTTTGCCCAACATGCAGGTAAATACACAATCTATATTGCCACTTTACTAACACTGCTCATTTTAGTGCCCCTTGGTAAACAAGCTATTGTAAGCTTTGTTATTGTTAGTATTTTTACTATGCTGTTTGCCCGTTTTGTGACCCAAGTATTAGGGGGGCTCACCGGGGATGTATATGGAGCAATGAGTGAGCTAGGGGAAATAATCGTATTATTTGTTTTTTTATTTTAAGGATAACAAGATGATGGAGATAGATATATGAAGGTAACGGTCAAAGCCCCTGGTTCCTGCGGGGAACTAGCCCAAGGCACAATTGACGGCGAAAACTTTTTAATTACTTGCCCCATTAATGTTTATTCAAAGGTAACGGTAAACGCCGTGCAAGATAGCTCACAGCAGCTAGGTCCCAAGGTAATCTCTGCCATGAGGAAAACATTAGCCTATCTAAACCTTAGAGAACAGGATGTTCAGCTAGGTATTCGTTCTCAACTGCCACTCGGGAAGGGAATGGCCTCAAGCAGCGCTGATATTAGCGCGACTTGCCAAAGCATTGCCTTAGCTTCTGGCCGAGAATTAACACCCGACGAAATTGCTGATATTGCCTTATCGATTGAGCCAACGGATGGAATTTTTTATCCTGGTATTATGTTATTTGACCATATACATGGTCGTATCCGTCAATATTTAGGGAAAGCCCTGCCTATGCACATTGCCGTTTTTGATGTAGGAGGGGAAATTGATACCCTACATTTTAATCAACGCTTCGATTTGCGTGAGCTCAATAAGGCCAATGAAGGGGAAATGAAAGAGGCCGTAAATTTCATCCGCCAGGGGCTGGCGAATGAAGATATTTCCCTGATTGGTAAAGGTGCTACAATGAGCGCTCTTGCCAATCAAACGATTTTATTAAAACCTGATTTAGAAGAAATCATAAGGATTAGTTTAGCAATGGGTGGGGTAGGGGTAAATATTGCCCATAGTGGCACTGTTGTCGGTGTGTTATTCCCTACTGAACATGTAAAATATAGCTCAGCTTGCATTGAAGAAATAAGCAGCCGTTGCAATACCGTTAGGTATTTGCGCACGGTAGAATTTATTTCCGGCGGACTGCTAAAACAAGAAGGTGATTATAATGACTGGACACACTGTTCCTCCTCATGGAGGTAATTTATATGCTGCCATGCGGCAACGAGGAGATTCTAGCCAAGATTTATTGGATTTTAGTGCTAATATTAATCCTTTAGGGCTTTCCGAAAGCATTCGCCAAAGTTTATTGGCTTCCTTAGAGACAATTATTCACTATCCTGATGCCCAGTCTTATGCCCTCACCCAGGAACTTAGCCACTATTATCAAGTGGATCCTAAGGGAATTACTATTGGCAATGGGGCTGTAGAGCTTATGTATATCTTATGTCATATGCTAACACCCAAGCGGATTTTAGTGACAGCGCCAACCTTTAGTGAATATGAAGCAGCAGGAAAAGCCAGTGGTGCAAGGATTGAGTACTTCTATCTTCATGAGACGGAAGGTTTTACGATTGAGATTGATAAGCTTGCCAAACAGCTAGCTCATATAGATATAGTCTTTTTATGCAATCCCAACAATCCAACGGGAACTTTACTCCGAAGGGCCGAGATTGAGAAACTCCTGATTGCAGCAAAAGCCCATCAGACCTATGTCGTGGTGGATGAATCTTTTATTGATTTTTTA
>JAPUES010000113.1:9576-16765 GCA_027492445.1 Sporomusaceae bacterium
CAAAGTAAAGAATATATTAAAAAAGCCAATCAAGAGCTTTATCAGAATTTACAACAGCTACCTTGCTTAAAGCCCTATTTGCCCTCTGTTAACTTTATCTTACTTAATACTAAGGATACAGGGATGACTAGCACTGAGCTCCAAAAGGCTATGGCCTCTTATCATATTTTAATTCGAGACTGCAGCAATTATCCAGGATTATCATCTGACTATATTCGTATAGCCGTAAAAAATCCTACACAAAATACCATATTACTTACTACATTAGGAAAGATTATAGGTGAAATAAAATGACAAAAGTAATTTTAGTCCGTCATGGGCAAACTTTATGGAATTTAGTTATGAAGTATCAAGGACACTGCGATGTGGCCTTAACGGAAAAAGGCGTAGAACAAGCCATGCTTGCCGCCCAGCGGTTAGCTAGTGAAAAGATTACCGCCGTATATGCTAGTGATTTAGGTCGGGCTTTAAAAACAGCAGAATGTATTGCCCAAAAACATAACCTATTGGTTACCGCCGTGCCAGAGCTTAAAGAAATTAATTTTGGTGAGTGGGAAGGCTTAACCTATGAAGGAGCCAATAGCCAATGGACAGAGGAAATGTCTTTATTATTTACTCATCCTGATGAAGTCATTATCCCTGGTGGTGAGACCTTTCGAGAAGTGAAAGAACGGGCAACCATGGCCTTAGCAAAAATTGTAGCCCAGCATCCAAATGAAACCATTGTAGTGGTTTCCCATGGCGGCACCATTCGCACCTTGCTATGCGCTGCTCTTAATATCCATTTGAATTATCTTTGGAAGATTAAACAAGATAATACGGCCATCAACGTACTAGAATATCATGATGGTGAAGTGATGGTTTCCTTAGTCAATGATGTCCACCATCTAGAGTGATAGAGCTTTTTGTATTGATTGCACATGAAAGAGGGTACACCTATGCATAGTTACTGTATTATCCCCGATAATCCACAAAACTTTTTGAACTTTATTACTAAGCTACCCATTCGGGTCGAGGATAAAGAAATTTTACAAGCTGCCAGCGTTACAAAAGTAGACGTGGATACCAATAAAAGTACTTGGAAGGTATTCCTAACCGTACCGAAGGAATTATCCAAGGAAACCCTGAGCCTAGCCGCGCAGCAACTTTGCGGAGATTGTGGTCTAACGAAAGTGTCTTTTCTACAAACGGTCAAAGTCTTAGAAGACTATCTAGCAAAAGACTGGCTACACTTTGTAACCGAAGTAGCAAAGGGTGTATATTCCATAAAGCATTTACTTGGAACTGCCCAGTGGAATTTTGATGGTTCTCTATTAACGATTGAAGTCGTCGGTGACCTTTCGGCCGAGATTTTATCAACCCATAATATTGTCCATGAAATGCAAAACTTTATCTTGCGTGAATTTAACCGTCACTGTGAAGTAAAATGCATTACCACCATTCCTGAGGAAAATCCTTGTGCTAGTGAAGATTTATTAACTCCTGAATATTTAGAAGCATTGACAGATTATAAATCCCCTACGGAAAATAAAACAGATACGCCTGTCATCTTTGGCCGAAACATTATGAAAGCCGAACCTTCTCCTATGCAAACCATCCAAGAGGAAGCACGTAATGTAGTGGTAGAAGGGCAACTGATTAATTTTGAATTACGAGAACTTCGTTCGGGAAGACAATTACTAACTTTTGATATCAGTGATATGACGGATGGCATTAGTGGTAAAGTCTTTTTTGAAGATAAAGATAAAGACCAAATTCCTAAAATAGCCAGCGCATTACGCAGTGGAATGACTATCAAAGTAAAAGGCCTCGTCCAGTATGATAAATACAGCAATGAGCTAGTGCTTTATGCCGATAGCATGTGCCGCGTTAGTAAAATAGGTCGTATGGACAATGCTCCGACGCCAAGAATTGAGCTTCATGCTCATACTCGCATGAGCAATATGGATGCCATGGTCTCTGCGAAAGATTTAATAAAAACCGCTGCCCAGTGGGGACATCCTGCGGTAGCCATTACAGATCATGGTGTTGTACAAGCCTTCCCTGAGGCTCATGATGCCGCCGTAAAAGCTGGCATTAAAGTCATTTATGGTATGGAAGGCTATTTAGTGGATGATGATCTAAAAAAAGCCCGTCATATTATTATTTTGGCACAAAATAGCATTGGTCTGCGCAACTTATATCGTTTAGTTTCTTTATCTCATTTAAAATATTACTATCGAACGCCACGGATTCCACGAAAAATCCTACAAGAATATCGAGAAGGCTTATTACTCGGTTCGGCCTGTGAAGCTGGTGAACTCATACAAGCCATCATTCGAGGAGCGAAAGACGAAGAACTCTATAGTATTGCCGAGTTTTATGATTATTTAGAGATTCAGCCTATTGCCAATAATTCATTTTTGGTGCGCGAAGGTATCGTTGCCAATGAAGAAGGGCTACGACAAATCAACCGTAAGGTCTGCGAAATTGGCACTACACTCCATAAAGTGGTAGTTGCTACTTGTGATACACATTTCTTAAATCCTGAGGATGAAGTCTACCGCCGTATTATGATGGCGGGTAAAGGGTTTAGCGATGCAGATCAACAGCCGCCTCTTTATTTTCGCACCACTGAAGAAATGCTCAATGAGTTTAGCTATTTAGGTACAGAGAAAGCCTATGAAGTAGTCATTGAAAATCCACGAAAAATTAATGAACTCATTGAATTTATAAAACCCATTCCTGATGAGCTGTATTCTCCTCAAATCCCAGGGGCAGAAGAAGAAATCCGCTCCATGTCCTATCAAAAAGCCGAATATTTATATGGCAGTCCCTTGCCATCCATTGTTGCCGACCGTTTAAAGTATGAACTCGATGGTATTATTAATAATGGTTTTGCCGTGTTATATCTCATTGCTCATAAGCTAGTAAAAAAGTCCTTAGATGATGGCTATTTGGTAGGCTCTCGAGGGTCAGTAGGCTCCTCCTTCGTGGCAACGATGACAGATATAACGGAAGTGAATCCCTTGCCACCACACTGGCGCTGCCCGGACTGTAAATATAGCGAATTTGTGACCGATGGCAGTTATGGCGGCGGCTTTGATTTGCCTGATAAAAATTGTCCTCGCTGCGGCATCTCTGCCGTTAAAGATGGTCATGACATTCCTTTTGCCGTTTTCATGGGTTTTCATGGTGATAAAGTGCCTGATATTGATTTAAACTTTTCTGGTCATTATCAGCCGACAGCCCATAAGTATACCGAGGAACTCTTTGGTAAAGATAATGTGTTTCGAGCAGGCACCATTGCCACCATTGCTGATAAAACGGCTTATGGCTATGTGAAAAATTACTTTACGGATAAAGGCGTCACACCGCGTAATGCTTATATTAATTCTTTAATCGCCGGCTGCGTTGGTGTAAAACGTACTACTGGTCAGCATCCTGGGGGTATTATGGTTGTACCTCGCGACATGGATGTCCATCATTTTACGCCCATTCAACATCCAGCGGATGATAAAACCTCCGGCACCATTACCACGCATTTTGATTATCATTCTATCAGTAGCCGCTTGGTCAAACTTGATATTTTAGGTCATGACGATCCGACCGTTATTAAAATGCTCGAAGATTTAACAGGCATTGATGCTAAAACCATTTCACTAGACGATGCCAAAACCCTAAGTTTATTTTCTTCCACAGAAGCTTTACAGCTAACGCCTAAACAGCTTGGCAGTACCGTTGGCACCTTTGGGATTCCTGAATTTGGAACAAAGTTTGTTAGGCAAATGCTAGAAGATACGACCCCGACCACCTTTAGTGAACTGGTGCGTATCAGCGGCTTTTCCCATGGTACGGATGTGTGGCTCAACAATGCCCAAGATTTAATAAAAGCGGGTACGGCAAAACTATCTGAAGCCATTTCGGCTCGTGATGATATTATGGTATATTTGATTCATAAAGGTGTAGAACCACAAATTGCCTTTAAGGTCATGGAAGATGTCCGTAAGGGGAAGGGTATAAAAGAAGGGGATGTGGAGAAACTACGTGAGAAGAATGTTCCTGAATGGTACATTGCTTCTTGCCAAAAGATTAAGTACATGTTTCCCAAAGCCCATGCTGTAGCCTACGTGATGATGGCCTTTCGCATTGCCTATTGTAAGGTACACCATCCTTTAGCATTTTATGCTTCTTACTTTAGTGTACGGGGCACAGATTTCGATGCCGATCTTGTGGTACAGGGGGAGCTTGCCCTGCGCAATAAACTAGCAGAGTATGAAGCCAAAGGCAATAGTATTTCAGCCAAAGAAAAAGGGCTACTGGCCATTGCTGAAATGGCCTTAGAAATGTATTTAAGGGGTTATACTTTTCAGCGAGTGGACTTATATCGATCCGATGCTATTAATTTTATCATTGAAGAAAATGGACTGTTACCACCCTTATCTTCTCTGCAGGGGCTTGGTGTAAATGCTGCTCATAATATTGCCTTATGCCGCGCAGAAAATCCTTTTTCCTCCCTTGAGGATTTGAAAACTAGGGGACGGGTTTCTAAAACTGTCATTGATATTTTAAAAACTCATGGTTGCCTTGGTGATTTGCCTGATTCTGATCAAATGGCCTTATTTGGCTAAGGATAATATACCTTCTGCCCGCAGGCCCAATAAATTTATGTTGTAAAAGAAAATGGGTAGTGATATAATCATTGGTAGTATAATTGTTTTTTTAGCGCTGCAAGAGTGGGTATAATACCCACTCTTTCATCTTAGTGGCTATTTTAGCCTACCAAATATAGGTATACACGTATAGATTATTAGGTAACACTAAGGTAGAGAATTATACGTAGGTAGGAGGTAATTTTGTGTCAAAAGAACATACCGAGCTTTTAATTGAAAAACTTGTACAAGAAATTTTGATTGGTAGTGCCATTGAGCTGGTGGATGTGGAATATGTTAAGGAACGTGAATGGTATTTACGCGTCTTTTTGGATAAAGAAGGCGGTATTGAAATAGAAGATTGCCATTGGGTTAGCGAACAGCTTGAAGCTAAATTAGAAACACTAGATCCCATTAAGGAAAGCTATTATTTAGAAGTTTCTTCCCCTGGCCTTGATCGCGCACTGCGTAAAGATAGGGATTTTATTCGTCATGTTGGTGATAAAATCGAAATTACTACCTTTAAGCCTATCGATGGACAGAAAAAATTTATTGGTGTTTTAAAATGTTTGAGTGAGGGCAATATCAGTATTGATGTTGATGGCGTTGAAGTAATCCTTCCTCGCGATAAAACCTCACAAGTTAGACTGTATCTTGATTTTTAATTATCTAAAATTGAATAGGAGGAATTTAGGTGAACGCAGAATTCATGCAAGCTTTTGAACAATTAGGAAAGGAAAAGGGGATTGCACCTGAAATATTGTTTGAAGCAATAGAAGCAGCACTGATCTCAGCTTATAAGCGAAACTTTAGTTCAGCACAAAATGTAGAAGTCTCTTTAGAACGTACAACAGGTGAAATTCACGTCTATGCCAGAAAAAATGTGGTGGACGTGGTAACAGATAATCGTTTAGAAATTGATTTACAAGAAGCAAGATTGATCGATGTCCGTTATGAATTAGAAGATGTTGTTAAAGTGGAAGTTACGCCCAAAAATTTCGGCCGTATTGCAGCACAAACAGCAAAACAAGTGGTAGTGCAACGTATTCGTGAAGCAGAACGCGGTATTATATATGATGAATTTTCCAACCGGGAAAGTGATATTTTAACAGGTATTGTGCAGCGTATTGAACAAAAGAATGTCTACATAGATCTTGGTAAGGCAGAAGCTATTTTAGCGCCATCGGAACAAATTGCTGGTGAAACCTATAAACATGGTGATCGCTTAAAAACCTATGTGATTGAAGTCAAGAAGACTACGAAAGGTCCACAAATACTAGTATCACGCACACATCCTGGGTTATTAAAACGTTTATTTGAACTAGAAGTACCTGAAATCCATGATGGAGTGGTGGAAATTAAATCCGTAGCGAGAGAGCCAGGCCTACGTTCAAAGTTTGCCGTGCATTCTCGCGATGAAAATGTTGACCCAGTAGGTGCTTGTGTCGGGCATAAAGGTATGCGTGTTCAAACCATTGTTAACGAACTACGTGGCGAAAAAATTGATATTGTAAAATGGAATACAGATCCAGCGAAATATATCTCCAATGCCTTAAGTCCAGCTAAAGTGGTCAGCGTTGAAATTAATGAAGTGGAAAAAATCTCACGAGTGGTCGTGCCCGATTATCAGCTATCATTAGCCATTGGCAAAGAAGGGCAAAATGCTCGCTTAGCAGCGAAACTTACGGGTTGGAAAATTGACATTAAGAGCGAGTCTCAAGCCCAAGGTAATGAATAGGAGGTTTTTATGGTAATACAAAAGAAAACTCCTCAACGACTTTGTGTAGGCTGTCAACAATTAAAAACCAAAAAAGAACTATTACGTGTCGTACGCACCCCGGAAGATACTGTTGTCCTCGACATTACCGGCAAAAAATCAGGCCGCGGCGCCTATGTATGTTCAAATGAACAATGTTTAGCCAAAGCTTTTAAGGAAAAAAGATTGGAACGGGCCTTAAAAAGAGTCATCGAACCTGAGGTTTATGAGCAACTACGCTCTGGTATCGCGAAATGATCAAAGAACAACGAATTACTTCCTTATTAGGCTTAGCGCAAAAAGCTGGTAAAATCGTTTCCGGTGAACTCGCCGTTGAAAAGGCCATTAAATCAGGGCAGGCAAAACTATTAATTATTGCCACGGACTGTTCTGACCCCACAAAGAAAAATTATCGTGATATGACAACCTATTATCATGTGGATCTTTATGAAGAATTTTCAAAAGAACAATTAGGTGCCTGTATTGGAAAAGTCTATCGTGCCGCAATTGCCCTAACCGATGCGGGTTTTAGCACTGCCGTTAAGAAATTACTTGATAGTTAAGCATGTCGGCTTAATTCCCTTACTTGGAATCAAAAATGTTTTTTTGATTCTATAAAAAAATGGAGGTAGATGAATGTCCAAATATAGAATATATGAATTGGCCAAAGAATTTAACACGGAAAGTAAAGTAATTATTGATATTTTGGCTCGCAATAATCTAGAAGCCAAAAACCATATGAGTAGTGTTGGTGATGATGCTAAAAATGTAATTACAAGAACCTTTGCTCATAAAATGGAAG
>JAPUES010000114.1:0-3639 GCA_027492445.1 Sporomusaceae bacterium
GGGCAAAACTAATACCGCCGACAGGCGCATTGTCAGTGCGCCAAAAACTTAGTCCAGTTAGACTCATTCCTAGTTTTGTACGCCCATGCAGGCCTTGGCGTAAGCTGATAAATTCTGAATTGCCAGTATACAAGGAAGCAAGGAGAGCAGCTCCTTCATTAGCCTCGCTGCCACTTGCGCAAAAAAATGTCTTTTGCAATTGGCCTGGTGTTATCTTAGCAAGCTGTTCGGCTAGATTAACGATGTTTTCTGTTAAATATACCGTGGTAGTATGCTGCAGAGTTTTTACCTGCTGACAAATGATCTCTGTAATTTCGGGATTGCAGTGTCCGCAGTTGACAACAGATACACCGGCAAAGCAATCTAGATACTGTTTACCAGTAGTGTCATATAAATATTGCATTTCACCACGCACAAGCTGCATTGGTTCTTTGTAAAAATGATATACACAAGGAATGAGGTATTCCTTTTTTTTACGTAAGATTTCTTCTGAGCCAATATAATTACTCAAAATCCAGCCACCTTTCATTTAGTATAGCAATATACGTTAGCGAGAAACGCGATAGCGGAAAGCGCCTAGTCCTAATTTTCGTGGACTAGCAGCGGTAAGAGAATCAAGAAGAGTGGTATCAAATTGATAAGCGGAGTTTTCAGCGGCGATTTTATCTAATTCCTGCCGATAGGTAGCAGTTAAGAGGCCTACTAGGGCAGGGGTATAATACTGACCTTCAATGCGATAATTTTGGATTGCTTGTAAAGATTGTAGATGAGGCAGTAGGCATAAGTCTTTCGCAAAGAGGATGTGGCTACGGTTATATTGGTCAAGCATAATAGGGTGCTTTTGCCCTGCTGTGTCAAGTAAAGCATAGTGCTTGGTATCAAGAGCGGAATCATAATGTGCATCTTCTTGATTGTTTAGAAGAGCGATAGGGATAGAATGGTCGGTCACCATTGCCGAGAGGGGACCATGGACAATCAGTTCAATTGGCAAGGAGCTTTTGGCAATGAGCTCCATGATTTGCTCATAGGTGGCTTCTAGAGAAACAGTGGCTTTGGTAATGCCGCTGTTTTTTAACAATTGGGCGGATAAGTGGTTAAAGACATTAAAAGAAAAATCAGCCTGTACAGGTAAGTCGGAAAACTGCCGAGCTAAGCGAAGGGCCCCTAGATTACTGACCATTAGACCATGGGGCTTTATTTTCGCCATGCTAGTAAAGAATTGTTCTAATTCGTTGCATTCTCTCTCCATGGTAATGCGGGGAGTGGTAACAACTACCTTGGCATTATACTCTTTCCCTTCCTCGATGGCCTGGGTAATGCTTGCTAGCGTCCAAGGAAGAGCTGGCTTTGTTGCTTCGCCGCCAATATAAATACGATTGGCCCCATTTTGGCAAGCGGCTCGTAGCGAGGCTAAATCTGCCACATGTACGGCAAGGAGGGAGGCTTTTTCCTTTCTTATTGTAGCTGCCGATTTAATAGTAGGAGTTGACATATCGGCTTCTCGTACTGCTTGGCTAAAAAAGCGCGGTTCTCGGTGACCAGTATAACCAATGGAGTTTGCTCCAGGATTTCCAAAGGCGTAACAGGTAGAAAAATCACGTGCGCGGCCTTCTTGTAAGTCTTGCCAGTCCTTAAGGTTTGGAGTATAGCCAGTAGGATCAGCTAGATAATTATCAATTGCGCGACGATACACTTGTACGATATTTCTGACAAAATCAGCAGTACGCATACGACCTTCTATTTTAAAGGAACAAACACCCGATTGGATGAGCTCCGGCAAGTTCATATATAAGCACATATCTTTCATGGCCAATTTATAGGGACCTGGATCCTGGTCTGTTACCACATTGCCGGTCGCCATATCAATAAGCTGATAAGGCCAGCGACAGGGTTTTAAGCAACGTCCCCGATTGGAACTTTGTCCAAATACCACTCCTGAGTGCAGGCACTGACCGCTATGGGCAATGCACATATCCCCATGGATAAAATATTCTACTTCAATACCAGTACGTTCTTTTAGTAAGGTAAGCTGGGCAAGGGACATTTCACGGTTTACGACAACCCGAGAAATACCATAGTCTTGTAAGGTGCGTACTGCGTGTTCATTATGTGTGTTCATCATAACAGAGGCATGAAGGGGAACGGTAAGATTCATTTCACGAGCCAATTCCAAGATGGATAAATCTTGGATAATGAGGGCATCGGGTTGAAGCTCTTCGAGTAAGGTAAGGTAGGCACGCATATTTTCAATTTCATGGTCGCTAATAAGATTGTTGACCGTAACATACAAACGCACATTGTGACTGTGAGCATAGGCAATGGCTTTCGCTAATAATTCATCGTCAAAGTTTGCATTTGTTTTAAACATGCGCATATTAAACCGTTTGCCACCTAAATAGACCGCGTCAGCACCAGCTTCAATGGCGGCTTCTAAGACATCCCAGGTACCAACAGGAGCTAATAGCTCCACAGAATTTCGTGTTAATAACATAATTTCATCTCCAGAATTTAAATTGGGTCTGTTATTGGAAAGTTTTTATTCAAAAACCTCTGTGGCTTCCGCTACTAAAGAAGTTGGTAACTCTAGGCCAAGGTTTTGAGCCGTATAGTTATTTAATAAAATTTCCGGATTTTTGACAATATCCACAGGAATTCCCCCTGGCAATGCACCACTGAGGATTTCTTTAGCTTTTAGTGCACAATCTTGACCTAAGTGCATGTGATTGGCAACTAAAGCTCCTAATGCTCCAGCGGATACATTCGGGGCATGAGAAGCAATAATCGGTAATTGGATGGTATCCGTATAATAAGCAATGGTCGGAAAGTTTTCTTCCACGGCTCTACCTATCGGCAAAAACAATGCATCTAAGGTAGCTGGTAAGAGATCAGGTAGAGTAGATAAATCTTCAGCCTGCTGAATTGGAATTTCTATGAGGGTTAGCTCAGGATTTAACAGCTTACGGAAGTTGTTCACTTCTGCTAGAGAGTTGCTGTCACCAATATGATATAATATACCTAGGGTTTTAGCTGCAGGCAGTAAACGGCGAATGAAGGCCAACTTAGCATCGGCCGTAATCATTCCTGCGACACCCGTTCCCTTGCCTCCAGGTAAGGACAAGCTCTCGACTAACCCTGAGCCTACCGGATCAAAAACCGGTGTGAAAACTACAGGGATATTATAGGGAAGCTTAAGGGCGGCTTGGGCTGAGGGAGTAGAGCAGGCAAAAATAAGATCAACCTTGAGCTTTGCTAATTCAGCAGCAAGTTTAGGTAATTGAGCAGCATTGCCATCTGCATTTCGATAATGATACTGGACTGGGATTCCCGTTTGGGCAAGGCCATTTTTAAAACCATGTACCGCATCATCTAAATATTGTGTAAGTTGTAAAATACCTATATTATACAAAGCTGAACACCTCTTTAAAAAAATCTAACCAATATATTTTCCACAGATAAAAAAAAATACCTGCTAAAACTAATAAATATTATAGCATAGCAACATATATTATTCCATTGCTTATACTAGACAGAAAGAGCATACTTTATCCTTGCCAGCTACAATATTAATACTTGAATTAAAATTAAAGTCCATGTTATAAACTTATATAATCATTGCAGGACGTTAGTAATAAAACTTTC
>JAPUES010000114.1:3739-16513 GCA_027492445.1 Sporomusaceae bacterium
AAGTCCATGTTATAAACTTATATAATCATTGCAGGACGTTAGTAATAAAACTTTCAATAAGTCAAAATGATAATATACAACCATTAGTGATCGTTTTATAGGGAGGATCATTGCACTTATGAATCATGAAAAACATCAAAATGCTGATAATTTTGTCCACCTCCATGTTCATACGGAATACAGCTTACTAGATGGTGCTAGCCGTATTTCTAGCTTAGTGAAGCGAGCCAAGGAACTAGATATGCCAGCAATTGCCATTACCGATCATGGTACGATGTATGGTATTATCGAATTTTATAAACAAGCTAAGAAGCAAGGTATTAAACCGATTATTGGCTGTGAAGTTTATGTAGCACCACGTTCGCGCCGAGAACGCTCTACCGTAGATGGAGAAAACTATTACCATTTAGTTTTATTAGCAGAAACGGATGAAGGCTATCGGAATTTAATTGAACTAGTATCGAGGGGAAATACAGAAGGGTTTTACTATAAACCAAGAGTAGATACAGAACTACTACGGGAATATAGCAAAGGCCTTATTTGCCTTAGTGCTTGTATTGCAGGGGAGATACCTTCTTGGATGCTTAAAGGCGATATGGAAAGGGCAGAAAACTTAGCAAAAGAGTATAGTACTATTTTTGGGAAGGAAAATTTTTTTCTGGAACTCCAAGATCATGGAATTCCTGAACAAAAACAAGTCAATCAACTACTAATCGCCTTGTCCCATAAATTGGGGATTGGGTTGGTCGCCACTAATGATTTACATTATATTGACAAAAAAGATGCAGAGTGTCATGATGTACTGCTTTGCATCCAAATGGGCAAAACCGTAGATGATACGAACCGTATGAAGTTTTCTAGTGATGAATTTTATTTAAAGAATCAGCGGGAAATGGCCCAGTTATTTGGTGAACATCCAGAAAGCTTGACGAATACTTGCCGTATTGCGGAGCGTTGTAATGTAACCTTAGAATTTGGCAATATGTATTTGCCTGAGTTCCCTGTGCCAGAGGGGCTTACCGCAGATAGTTATCTTGAGAAATTGTGCAGGGAAAAGCTATTAGAACGGTATGGTGAAGTCACTGCTGAGGCGGATGCTCGTTTACGTTTTGAATTATCCGTTATTTATAAAATGGGTTACTCAGGATATTTTCTGATTGTATGGGATTTTATTAACTATGCACGAAAACAAGAAATTCCAGTCGGACCGGGTAGGGGATCGGCAGCAGGTAGTATTGTATCTTATTTGCTGGGGATAACAAATATTGATCCCCTTAAATATGGCTTGTTATTTGAACGGTTTTTGAATCCAGAGCGGGTTAGCATGCCTGATATTGATATTGATTTTTGCTATGTAAAACGTGGCAAAGTTATTGAATACGTATCAGCTTTATATGGTGCGGACCGGGTGGCGCAAATCATTACCTTTGGTACCATGGCTGCAAAGGGAGCCATTCGAGATGTAGGGCGCGCCTTAAATATGTCCTATGGCGATGTAGATCGCATTGCCAAAATGATACCTACGGATCTTGGTATTACCCTAAAGCGCGCCTTAGAAGTGAATTCTGAGCTCAAGAATGCTTATGAAAATGAAAAAATGGTTGAGAAACTATTGAATTTAGCCATGGCCGTAGAAGGATTACCCCGCCATGCATCCACTCATGCTGCCGGACTTGTAATTGCCAAAGAACCCTTGACTCATTATGTGCCACTGCAAAACTCTGCTGAGGGCTTTTTAACGACCCAATATGACAAGGATAAAGTTGAAGAAATTGGCCTCTTAAAAATGGATTTACTAGGCCTTAGAACCCTAACCGTTATTGGTGATACCATAAAGCTAGTACAGGAAAATCGCAATATTAAAATTGATATTGATACCATTCCTTTTGATGATGAAAAAGTTTGTATTATGCTCAGCCAAGGGGATACAGCTGGGGTATTTCAATTGGAATCTAGTGGAATGACAGCCTTAGTAAAAGACTTGAAACCGGAATGCTTTGCCGATTTAATACCCTTAGTGGCCTTATATCGGCCAGGCCCTCTGGGAAGTGGCATGGTAGCGGACTTCATTAATGGGCGTCATGGAAAAAAAGAAGTGACCTATGTACATCCTTTGCTAGAGCCAATCTTAAAGGAAACTTTTGGCGTAATTTTATACCAAGAGCAAGTTATGCAAATTGCTTCAACGATGGCCGGTTTTTCTCTAGGACAAGCAGATATGCTGCGAAGGGCCATGGGGAAAAAGAAAATTGATGTACTGAATGCCCAACGAGAAACCTTCATGCAAGGGGCTAGTCAGCGAAGCATTGATAGCAAATTAGCAGGAGAAATTTTTGATTTAATGGCCCATTTTGCCGATTATGGCTTTAATAAATCCCATAGTGCGGCGTATGCCTTAGTTGCTTATCAAACAGCTTATTTAAAGGCAAATTTCCCTCAAGAATTTATGGCAGCGTTATTGTCTAGTGTCATGGGGACAAATGGAAAGGTTGGTCATTATATTGAAGCATGCCGCCAAATGGGGATTGGCATATTGCCGCCCGATGTAAATGCTAGCTACAATAGCTTTAGTGTGGATGGCTCGGCCATTCGTTTTGGACTAGCAGCTGTCAAAAATGTTGGAGAAAATGCAATTGAGAATATGGTAGCCGCTCGTAATGAGGAAGGTGCATTTACTTCCTTAGTCGATCTTTGCACGCGGGTTGATATGAGACTTGTGAACAAACGAGTGATTGAAAGTTTGATTAAGTGCGGCGCCTTTGACTCTTTTGGTGCAAAGCGTTCACAACTCCTAGCAGTGCTTGAGCGGGCAGTGGATATGGCAGCCGTTCGGCAACGGGATAAGAATAGTGGTCAATTAGGATTGTTTTGTGAAGAGACCCTTAGTGAAGCTGCTGAGGTACATTTACCAGATATCCCGGAAATACCAAAAGAACAGCTATTAGTGATGGAAAAAGAAATTACAGGTTTTTATGTGACAGGCCATCCCCTCGACGCTTATCGGGAAAAAATGAACTCCTGTACGCCACTTGGAGAACTGAGTAGTGGTAGCTATCCAGATGGTAAAATGGTCAAGGTGGCAGGTATGATTAGTTCGGCAAAACGCATTACGACCAAGAATGGTGATATGATGTGCTTTATTGCGTTAGAAGATTTTACAGATCAGCTTGAAATAGTAGTTTTCCCAAGGGTTTTTGATAAATTTAGCAAAGTATTATTGCCGGATATGCCTGTTCTTGTATCGGGGCGCTTGAGCGTTAGTGATGAGAATACTAAGATTTTAGCAGATAGCATTCGAAGTTTGGATGAAGAAACGCAGCGAGAAGTAAGGCTTAAGATATCCAAGCACCAGGAAAATAATGAACTATTTGATAAACTAAAAAGGGTCTTAAAAGAATATCCAGGATCAACCCTTGTTTTTTTACATCTCATTGATAGCCAGCGCATGATTAAGACGGAAAAACAGTTTTGGATTGAACCTTCTCTAGAGGCCATTGCCGCTATAGAAGGCGTTATCGGGAACGGGCGGGCGATTGTAATATAAAAAACCAAAAATAATTTGTATTTTTTTGGAAAAAACCATAGTCCTTATCCCTAAGATGTGCTATTATTTGTAGTATAAATAAATTTATTTTGTAAATATTGTATCCACTAGGGTAGGAAGAAACAATTTATAGCTGTTTTTCCCAGCAAGCACTAAAAAGCTTGCAGGAATACAGTTTCTTATGGAGAAAGAATACATACTTAATCAAATAAGGTTGTATTTAACAAGAAAATAATCAGATAAAGTGCTAAAGGTTGTAATTTAATTATAATTGTAGCAGTAGGAGGAATTATGTGGACTGTGATATATATTGCCACAAATCGTATGAATGCTGAGAGAATGAAAGATTTACTCTGCGCAGAAGGAATTCTAGCGAATACAAGGGCTACGGGAGTGGCTTCTACCGTTGGTGATGGGGCCTATGAAATTTTAGTACTAGAATCAGAAGCAAAAGAAGCAAGTGAAATTATTTGCCAACATGCAATTATGAAAAATGTGGCCAGAAATTAAGATAAAGCTTTATGGTAGTAGAAAAATTGGGGAGAGTGTATAAATTGATTAAAAAGACTAAGATTATCTGTACTCTAGGACCTAGTACTGACAAACCTGGTGTATTAGAGGCCATGCTAGAAGCAGGCATGAACATTTGCCGGTTTAACTTTTCTCATGGATCACATCCTGATATGGCAGTGCGTATTGAAATGTTACGTAGTGCAAGTCGTAAAACCAATAAAAGAGTGGCACTATTACTGGATACCAAGGGACCAGAAATGCGCCTGGGGAAATTTGCCGAAGGGAAAGTAAACTTAGAAGCTGGGCAGAAGTTTACACTAACAGCCAGAGATATCTTAGGAGATAAAGAAATTGTATCTGTCAATCATAAACTATTACCACAAGAAGTAGCCGTTGGGAATATGATTTTATTATCCGATGGGTTAGTGAGCTTACGTGTAGATGCTATTGAGGGCGAAGATATTATCACGACTGTCCAAAACACGGGAGACATTAGTGACCGTAAACGAGTGGCAGTGCCTGGAGTGGTTTTGAATTTGCCATTTTTATCGGCTCAAGATGAAGCAGATATATTGTTTGGCGTCGAGCAGGACATGGATTTTATTGCTGCTTCCTTTGTGCAACGCGCTGCTGATATTTTAGCCATTCGCAAATTGCTTGAAAGTGCAAATGTACGTATGGAGATCATTGCTAAAATTGAAAATGCCGAAGGCGTAAAAAATATTGATGAAATCCTTAAAGTCTCTGATGGTATCATGGTAGCTAGAGGCGATTTGGGAGTAGAAATACCTGCGGAAGAAGTACCTATTGTTCAAAAACGATTAATTAAGAAATGTAATGCTGCTGGTAAACCAGTTATTACAGCAACTCAAATGCTAGAATCCATGATGGTAAATCCACGGCCGACTCGTGCCGAAGCTAGTGATATTGCCAATGCTATTATGGATGGTACGGATTGTATTATGCTCAGTGGTGAAACGGCATCGGGAAATTATCCTTTAGAATCTTTAGAAACAATGGCTAGAATTGCTATTCGTACTGAAGAAACATTATCAGCTAATAATTTTAGCGTTCCCAAATCTACGACAACCAATGCTATCAGTCATGCTACGGTACAAGTTGCCCAAGAACTTAATGCGGCTGCGATTATTACAGCAACAGAACATGGTTATACAGCACGTATGATATCAAAATACCGTCCTAGCTCTCATATTATTGCTGTTACAGCTCATGAAAAAACCATACGGCGCATGATGCTATTTTGGGGTGTCCAACCTGTACTTGGTGTTAGTGCAATGAATTCAGATGTAATGGTAGAAAATGCCGTTGCCAACTCCGTGGAGCAAGGGCTTGTCAAAGAAGGGGATTTGGTAGTAATTACTGCTGGTGTACCTGTAGGAATGTCAGGTACGACCAACATGATTCGCGTACATGTAGTAGCGACTGTTTTACTACGAGGCATAGGGATTGGTAACCGTGCGGTAACAGGAAAAGTATGTGTTGCTCATTCCTTGCAAGATGTTACAACGAAAATGCGCCCAGGAGATATTTTATTAATTTCAGGTATTGATGAATAAACGGCTCCTTATGCTGCGAAAGCAGCTGCCCTTATTGTGGAAGAGGGGGGACTCACATCGAATGCTGCTGTAGTCGGTATTAATAGTGGGATGCCGGTAATCATTGGTGTTCAAGAAGCAGTTAAGACCTTAACCGATGGCTTAATTGTAACGGTAGATACGGCACGCGGATTGGTTTATCAAGGGGAAATAAACGCTCGATAAAAGTAACATATTATTTTGATAGGAGCGGAGGGTTTTATATTGCTCTGGGTAGCTACAAGTATTAGTATCATTGCACTGCTAGTGCTGCTACGTTGGTACTATTCCCGTAATTTAGATTGGCAGATTAAAGTGCTAACAGCTAATATAAACCAAATTGTTCGATGTAAGCAGCCTAAGAAGGAGGCAGTGCAACCCTTACTTAAAAAACTTTACACACTTATTAACAAAAGTTTAGTAGCAGATAATTCAGTCGTTGCCTATAAAGCCTTAGACTTACTCAAGTTAGCTTTTGGCTATGGTTTGATGCGTCCTGATGAACCTGCTAGATTAATGGGAATTTGTGTTGGAGCATTAAATAATAATAAGCTTGATGTTGTTAGCTTTATTTTGGATGCTTTTCGACCCCTAGTGCGCGAGTTGCCTGCCGAGGCAACTTGCGCTGCTATTGATCAATTAACCATAATTAGTGTAGTGGCCCTGCGCAAACGCCAAAATTTTTTAGCAGCGAAAGTGGTAGAATGTATTTTTTACATTCTAGAGCAGACCAATGTAAAGGCTCAGGGAAATATCCCGGTAGCTGCTATTAATGCTCTTAAAGTCATTGGAATATTTGCCCTACGTCGCCGAGATGCGGCTTTGTTTCGCGAAATCAATACCCGGATAACCCTTTGGCTCGTTGGAAATCCAAGAGCTAGTGATGTTTCCCAGGAAATAGTAAGGATGCTGACGGCTTGGATTCATCGGATTGCAGGTAATAATGAAACGGCTTTATTTGTTATTCTAACAGAGGCTATCGTATCCTTGGTAGGGGCTAAGGTGTTAGCAGGTAATTTCTTGGAGGAAATTACGGAAGAATGGGGAAATATTGCCGCTTCCGCATGCTTGAATCCTACTAGTCCAATGGCAGCTCTTATTATGGAGTTTTTGTTTGCAATCGCCCATGAAGAAAACTCTCATAAATTATGGAAGACATTACTGGGAGTTGCGGGCAGGGTGGCCAAATTAACCGTGTCTCGCCATGGTATAAAAGGGGCATTTATGGTAATGTATCCCCTGCTAGAATTTGGACGAAGCTTATTATGGGCAGAATTAAAATTCCTAGAATATGTGGATGAACTTCGCCATCAACTGTTATTTCAAGTTGTACGGGAATGTTTAATTATCGTAGCCTATGCTGCACGGCAAAACCTTCTTGGTACTACCGGCGAAACCATTGCTGAAATGTATAAATGTTGGATAACTCAGCCGGATATTACTGTAAATCATAAATCTATCAAGAAATATTGTCAGTTGCTACTCTTATTTTGGTTGAAGAATAAACGACAGGCCAAGAAATATATGCCATGTGATACGGATTTAACAGAACCTTTATTGTTTTCAAATGCGGAAAAACTAAAATTGGATATATAAGTTAGCCATATAAAAAAATCCGGGTATATTTTATACGCCGGATTTTGGTTTTGGTCGATTGCTACCAGTTAACAAAACAGTAATGAAAGGCATAACCGTACTAATCTTTTTTATAACGACTGCAAATACTAGGCTAAGGATACTCGTAACGAAATAAAAGCTAATTACAACGAGTGCGGACATGACGATGTTGTGCCTAGCGAGATATTCAGATAAATAATACATGATTAGCGGGTGTACTAGATAAACTAAATAGGAATGTTCTCCTAAGGTGCTAAGAGTGTTTTTGATGATTTGAGGCAGTTTAGCTTGCTGAAAAAGTACAAATAAAAATAGTGTGCTGCCTAAAGTATATAATACACCTATAGGACTAAGTTGATGGGCAGTATTAACGGCCTGTTCCGGTGAGTAATGTAAGGTATATAATAAATAGTAATAAAAGCTTAGCATGCCTGTTAACGTTAAGAAAAAGAAGGCTTTAATTTGTCGGTGATAATTCTCTATTTTTTCTTGAAAACTGGCGAATTTTACAGCACATACAGCGCCACAGAGAAAAATAAAAACATAATGCAGTACCCAGTAGTTTAAGCGATAGGAGACTAACTTTTGCAGATAATAATTAGAAATATCGGCCTTTAATGCATAACTAGAATAATAATTAAAAATAATTTGCAGCAATAATAAGATACCTAAGTTGCGGAGGGGATGGGTAATGATGTGGCGCACCAGGAAGCGCCAGAGGGGCATGAGAGCATAAAACCATAATAAAATAACTAAAAAATAAAGTTGGCAGGAAGCGAGGCCAAATAAGAAGTACTCGTATACAAGGGGAGGATGCCATATGGAAAAGTCTTTACTGATAAAAGTATAATGAAACATATAAAAAAGTGACCACACAAGATATGGCACTAATACAGCCCGGGAACGTCTTGTTATAAATTGGAGATAATTTAGTTTACTGGTTATATCTTGATGTAAGAAGAGGCCAAAGGCGGAAACAAAGAAAAAAATTGGAACGCTAAAGCGGCTGACAATTTCCAGTAAAGCAAATAAATGTACATTTACCGTAGGGTTGCTTAAGGAATAAGAACCAGTATGAATACCAACTACGCCGAGCATGGAGATACCGCGAATATAATCTAAGGCATGAATTTTTTGTTTGGACATATCAGGATTCCTTTCGTATGAGAGTATATTTTAGCTTAATTACTTAGTTCGTAACTCATTGATAGTATTCCTGCTTACAGTATTATTGAGTACAGTGAAAGTGAGAGGCGATTTTTTAAATTAGATAGTTAATTAGAGGAGGAATAAACATGGAAGCATTAGGTTTGGTAAATGGTGAATTGGTGAATTTAAATGAAAAGGTAGTACAGATGGAAGATCGTGGTCATCAATTTGGCGATGGTGTTTATGAAGTGGTAAAAGTATATAACGGCCGGTGTTTTGCTCTTGAGTATCACTTAAATCGCTTGTATCGCTCTTTGCGAGCCATTCGGATTCCTGCAATTTACACCCATGAAGAATTAGCCGAGTTTCACACGCTACTAATTGAAAAAAGCGGTATTACAGAAGGGGCAATTTATTTGCAAATTACGCGGGGGGTTGCTCCTCGTACTCATAATTTTCCCGAGCAAGTTGTACCCTGTTTAACTATGTCGATTCGACCGACGGGAAACGTTAATACCCGTTTATGGCAAGAGGGTGTAAAAGTAACTCTGATTCCTGATGAAAGATGGCTCCGTTGTGATATTAAATCTTTAAATCTGTTAGGCAATATTTTAGGAAAACAACAAGCCAAGGAAGCCGGATGTTATGAAGGCGTTATGGTTCGAGACCAACATATTACCGAAGGTACGAGCAGTAATTTCTTCGTGGTCAAGGATGATGTTATTTGGACGCATCCAGCCACCAATTTGATTTTAAATGGTATCACCAGAAAAATTATACTTGAGAAATTAGCGCAAGAATTAGAGCTTACAATTTTAGAAAAACCCTTTGATATAAATTTCATAAAAGGAGCATCAGAGGCCTTCTTGTCAGGAACCAGTACAGAAATTATGCCTGTAACCACAATCAATAATGCTCCAGTAGGAAGTGGTCAGGTGGGGCCAATCACTTCTAAATTGCAAGCTGCCTATACTCGACTCATTGATGAAGAATGCGGGCGCAAGTATCTTATTGTGAAAGAATAACTTTTAGTTAGGGATTGGGGCGTAGATTATGCAGGAAAGGATAAGAAATTTATCATATTATCCATGGTTGATTTTTGGCGTTACTGTAATGGGGACCTTTATGGCTGTATTAGATTCTAGTATTGTCAATGTAGCTTTGCCGATTATTGCCGCTAATTTATCTGTAGAATTGCCCGTTGCCCAGTGGGTGATATCGGCATATTTGCTAATCATTACAATTTTATTACCTGTATTCGGGAAGATGGGTGATATGTATGGCCGTCGGAAACTGTTTTTGTCAGGGTTTATTATATTTACGCTAGGTTCTATCATGTGTGGTCTTGCTAGTAACATTTGGTATTTAGTGGGAGCAAGAGTCCTGCAAGCCATTGGAGCCTCTATGCTAATGTCCAATTCCCCGGCGATTATTAGCGTTACCTTCCCTGGCAAAGAACGAGGCAGAGCACTTGGCATGATTGGTACTGTGGTAGCACTGGCTTCCATGCTCGGGCCTAGTCTAGGTGGAATATTGGTAGGAATCTTTAATTGGCAGTCGATTTTCTTTATTAATTTGCCCATTGGCCTACTTGCTTGTTGTTTAGGATACTTTATCTTACCAATCGAAGAAAAACGCCAGTCAGGAATATTTGATAGTAAAGGGGCTATCTTATTTGCGGTAGGTATGACGGGTTTCTTACTAGTGTTAATTAACGGGTATGAATGGGGCTGGAGTTCTTACCCTGTAGTTATTATTAGCATTGTTACAGCTTTACTCTTAGGTAGCTTTGTCTGGTATGAAAATCGTCTAACCCAGCCAATGATTGAAATGTCCTTATTTACACATTGGCCTTTTTTAGCAGGTACTCTTTCTGGTTTACTATCCTTTCTTGCTATGTTTTCGAATATCATTTTATTACCTTTTTATTTACATTCCATATTGTTATTGTCGCCAACGGAAATTGGACTAGCCATTACGCCCTTTCCTTTACTAATGGCGGTAACAGCACCGATTAGCGGTTATTTATCCGAGCGTATTAGCCCTGTACTATTAACGAGTGCTGGTTTGACGATTATGATGACGGGTATTTTATATTTAGCGACTCTTGATGCCCAGTCATTCATCTGGCAAGTTATGATCGGGCAAGGAGTCATGGGTTTTGGTAATGGTATGTTTCAATCCCCTAACAATAATAGCGTACTAAGTTCTGTGCCCAAGGAAAAGGTGGGATTAGCTAGTGGTATTAGTGCCTTAATGCGTAACGTTGGGATGGTTAGTGGCACTGCAATCACCGTATCTGTTTTTGAAAGTACCAGGCAGCTAGAACTGAGTAAAATAATACTGCCTGACCCGAGCGGTGCTACCAATGCATTTTTAGTGGCTTATCATACAGCTTTAGTGATTGGCGCTTGTTTTGCAGGGATGGCTGCCATTCTTTCCTTGAGTCGAAAAGGACATGCCCTCTTAAAACATAGTTAAAGAGGAGTATTTGTAGTATACTTATTAGGAACGTTATAAGAAAATTGGAGGGATGTAAGAGTGAACCAACTATGGTTACAGATTTTTGTTGTAATGATTGGTGGAAGTATTCTTAAATCGGTTATTCAAAATTCATTGGTATGGATATGTATTGATATTGCGATACTTGGTATTTCCTATATGATTTTACGCCGACATTCTCATGTGAATCTTAAAAGTAGTATGCTATTTCTAAGTGGTTTAACCCTAATTTCAATTCTTACCGATGCTAGAATTATTAGTGGGCTTTTGGGCAACATTATTATTTTAGCAGTATTAGCGTGGATGGTGTTTCGACCGCGGGGCAATGAAAATCCCAAGCGTCCTAATTCTGTTCGTCATAAGTGGCATAAATAATAGTGCATGAACATTAAGTATACTACGGTGACACGTACGGCGTTACTACTCGCTCTTACCTTGCTATTTCAATCCTTACGTTTTATAATTCCTATTCCAGCTTTTTTATCGACCTTTTTGATTGGCAGTTTAGTGAATGCTTGTTTATTAGTGGCCGCAGAAACAGTGGGCCTTAGAAATACAATGGTTATTGTATTTCTTGCACCAATCGTAGCATATTTTCAACAATTACTGCCCTTGCCCTTGTTTATTCTGCCTGTTGCATTAGGAAATGCTATTTATATTGGGGTGCATATCCTCGGCCGACAATGGCGTGATAGTATTAGGATTGGGATTGGGGCTTTCAGTAAGTTTATGTTTATGTATGTTGCCTTTAGTTGGCTACTTACTTTAGTTGCCCTGCCTGATAAACTAGCCAAGAGTTTACTACTAGTTATGAGCTGGCCGCAATTTGTCACTGGAGTAATTGGCGGGATAATAGCAAACGTGATAAATAAAAGATTACAATTACTACTTAAAAAGTAATTGTAATCTTTTTTTATGAAAATAATTTGAAAATTATAAAAAATAAAAGGATTATTTTTGAATTTACTAGAATTAGTTAATTTAAGAACGAACTGCCATGAACATGGCGGTGGGACAATGAGAATATAAAAGGAGGAAAAAAATGAAACGAGTAAGATTGTTATTAACCTGTATACTAGCGGTGGTATTGGTAACAACTGCCTTTATTAGTGGTTGTGGCAAGAAAGAAGCTCCAAAGGCTGAGGGTCCTAAGAAAGTTAAGGTTGGTCTGGTGTTTGACGTAGGGGGCCGGGGTGACAAATCCTTTAATGATGCAGCCTATACTGGTCTAGAAAAAGCTATGAAAGATTTTGGCGATAAAATTGAAGTCAAATATCTTGAACCAGCGGCTGGTGGAGAAAATCGTGAACAGCTAGTACGTTTATTAGCACAAGAAAAGTATGATGTTATTATTGGGGTAGGTTTTATCTTTACGGATACTATTACAAAGGTAGCTAAAGATTTCCCCCAAACTAAATTTGGCCTAATTGATGGCTATGTGCCTGATTTAAAAGAGAATAATAATATTTCTTGTTTGTTATTTAAAGATCAAGAGGGTTCTTTCTTGGTAGGCGCTGCTGCTGCTTTACAAAGTAAGAGTGGCAAAGTCGGTTTTGTGGGTGGCATGCAAATCCCAACTATTGAGAAATTTGAAGCTGGTTATATGGCTGGCGCTAAATATGTGAATCCAAAGATTGAAGTAATGTCTGACTACATTGGTACTACTGGCGATGCCTTTAAAGATCCTGTAAAAGGTAAAGAACTTACCTTAAAACAAATCAAAGATGGAGCTGATGTGGTATACCATGCTTCTGGTGCATCTGGTATTGGTGTACTTGAGGCCGCTGCAACTCAGCAAAAATTTGCAATTGGTGTAGATTCCGACCAATCCTTAACCGCGACAGATGCACAGCG
>JAPUES010000115.1 GCA_027492445.1 Sporomusaceae bacterium
GGAATCAGAAAGTATAACACTTTCCGATTCCAAGCAAGAGCAACTAAGGCTTGGCTGAGGCCAAGTTTTCTATGCGGAAAGGTAGTCAAGAGTGTGGGATAATGTTAAAATAAGGGGTGCAATTCCTCACTACACTCAGGTTTTCTATGTGTAAGTACGTTATTATTCTATAAATCACGGTTAAGGAGGTCATTATGTCGGGAATTTTTTATGGTGTTGGTGTGGGGCCAGGTGATCCACAGCTCCTTACATTAAAAGCAGTAGAAGTAATAAAACACGCTGATGTGATTATTGCTCCAAAGACGGAGAAAAAAGAAGACAGTACCGCATTATCCATTGCTCGTCCTTATTTAAAGGAAGATGTGGAAATTTTGAAATTGGTTTTTCCTATGGTGAATGATACGACTACATTGACAGATGCCTGGGAAAATAATAAAAATAGTATCCTTGCCGAACTTACAGCAGGGAAAAAGGTCGTCTTTTTAACTTTAGGGGATCCTATGTTTTATAGTACTTATATGTATGTTTATCGCTTGCTAAAAGACTCAGGTTTTGCGATTGAAACGGTGCCTGGTGTACCGGCTTTTTGTGCCATTGGCAGTCAACTTGGACAACCATTAGCAGAGGGAACGGATGTACTTAGCATTATTCCAGCTACGATGCAAGAAGATGAAATGGATAAAATTTTATCCATTGCAGATAATGTTGTATTAATGAAGGTCTATAAGAATTTTGCAAAAATTGTAGAAAAACTAAAACAGCATGGATTTGGTGACAATGCTGTTATGATTAGTAAATGTGGCTTGCCTGATGAGCAGGTTAGCTATAATTTAGAAGAAGTAGATGCAACGACGGTCAATTATTTATCAACAATTTTAGCCAAAAAACGTACTCTTGGCTAAGCAATCATAACGAGAGTTTTCTTAGAAGCATTGCACATGTTAAACTGAGTGAGGAGTTATACATAATGAATGGTTTTTTATTTAAAGTAGCCATGAGTACTCTGGTTACGGTAAGCTTAGTTGCCGCTAGTAGTCTATTGGCTAGTCCAATCCTAAGTGCGGCGTCTATAGAAAAAGAACAAAGTAAGAAAGCTATCATTGTAGTTAGTTTTGGTACAACCTTTGCTGAGGCCTGCAAATCTTGCATTGAAAGTGTAGAGAATCGCATTAGCGAAACTTTCCCTGACTATGATGTTTTTAGAGCGTTTACCTCTAAATTTGTTATCAAACGTTTGGCAGAGCGAGATCAAATTTATGTAAGTGATTTAGACACAGTCTTAACTAAATTACAGGCAGAGGGTTATAACGAAGTGATTATTCAAACAACCCATTTAACGCCAGGGGAAGAATATGATAAGAAGGTATTGGCGACGGTAGAAAAATTTAGATATTCTTTTGCTAACATTGCAATCGGCCGTCCAGTACTATATTATAATGGTACAAATGACAAACCTAACGATTTTGCTATTGCCTTAGAGGCACTTAAAAAACAAATGCCTGGGCAGCTAGAGGATAAGACAGTTGTTTTTATGGGACATGGTTCACCACATCAACACAATCCAGCTTACCAAAGTATGCAAGAACATTTTGATGCAATTGGACTGCAGGCTGTTGTAGGTGTGGTAGAGGAATCAGATTATCCAAATCTTGAGGATGTTCTAAGAATATTGGACGAGCGGAATGTGAAAAAGGTTATTTTGATGCCAATGATGGTGGTCGCTGGTGATCATGCGAATAATGATATGGCTGGTGACGATAAGGATTCTTGGAAAAACCAATTTATTGCAAAGGGCTATGAAGTGGAAACCTATCTTCATGGCTTGGGTGAAAATAAGGCATTTCAGGATATTTATGTAGAGCATGTACGTGATGCGATGAATGGACTATAATATTCTTTTGAAAATAAAATATATAGGAAATGCCGGATACATTTATCCGGCATTTCCTATATTGGAGGACAGATGAAAGGTAATTTTATAAAAATCCTATGTAGCATAGCTATCCTTAGTGTATTCTTTATTGGTTGTAACTTTCAAGGAAAGGAACGGCCAGTATACCAGTCAAGTGGAGAGTATTTAAGTATTACAGATGATTTAGGACGAAAGATTACATTGCCGCAAAAGCCTAAGCGTATTGTAGTGTTATCTACATCCTTCCTCGATTTATTATACGGTGTCGGGGGAGAGGCTGTAGGAAGGCCTAGCTCTAAAGCACCATCCCTATTTCCTGCTTCCCAAGGAATAATGGAAGTAGGCTTTATCTATAATATAAATAATGAACAAGTATTATCCTTAGAGCCGGATTTAGTAATTGGTTCTCAAGGCATTCATGACAAGCTGATTCCTATATTTGAAAGTAGTAATATTCCGGTTGTCATGTTTAAAATGAAAACCTATGATGAGATTCGGGAAAAAATAAAACTATTTGGAGCCATTGCAGGTACGTCAGGGCAAGCTGAGGAACGGATTCATAGGATGCAGCTAGCTATCCAAGGGGTAGTAGAAAAACTGCCCTCGCCTGCTAAAAAAGTTGTAATCTTACATGCTACGGCCAAAAATGTTACGGTGGAGCTAGATACCAGTATTGCTGGCAATGTTGCTAAACTTTTGAATCTGGAAAACATTGCTGTTGGCAGTAAAGCTCTCGATAGTGACCCAGAGATTACACCCTATAGTTTAGAAAAGTTAGTCCAAGGGGATGCAGATATTATGTTGGTCGTGACCATGGGCAATATGGCTGATATTGAAAAACGCATGAAAACAGATCTTGCCAGTAACCCAGCATGGGCTGGACTACGGGCCGTACAGAATAATCAAATCTTTTTTCTGCCTTCCGAATTATTTCAACTCAATCCTGGCATTCGTTATCAGGAAGCTGTAGAATATATGGCAAAAACTATCTATCCAGAGGTTTATGGCCATGTTAAATAAAGAGATGTTTTCCAATCATACTATAAGTCAACGAGGTGTCTGGCGAATAGCGGTACTAGTGATTTTTACGTTGCTGGCCCTTGGTGGTTTGATTCTTAGTTTAACCAAAGGAGCATTGGCTATTAGTTTGCAAGAGATTGTAGGGGCAATTTTCTATGATCATGCTGGGGCTACTGGACAAGTAATTTGGAATATTCGCTTGCCTCGGACTCTAGTCGGTGCTTTGGTGGGGATGAATTTAGCCTTAGCAGGAGCTATTTTGCAAGGGGTTATGAAAAACCCCTTAGCGGATCCTCATATTATTGGGATTTCATCAGGCGCAGGCCTTGCCGGGGTAACCATTATGGTGCTATTTCCCCATCTAGAGTATTTGGTTACTCCTATGGCTTTTGTCGGTGCTATGGCAGCTGCAATCTTTATTTATATACTGGCCTGGAAGGGTGGCATTCGCCCAGTACGCATTATCTTAGCTGGGGTTGCCGTATCTGCCTTTTTGAATTCTGGTATTTCGGCCTTGATGGTCTTTTATAGTGATCGGGTGCATGGCGCGCTCATGTGGATGGTAGGGGGCTTATCGGCAAGAAGTTGGCCCCATCTTGCTATTATTTTACCTTATACAGTAGTGGGCGGGATGCTAGCACTGCTTGGTGCTAGGCGGCTTAATATTTTAAACTTAGGGGATGATATTGCTCGAGGATTGGGGCTTAATGTAGAAGTTTCTAGGCTGGCTCTGACAGCAGTAGCTGCGTTGTTAGCCGCAAGTGCTGTTAGTGTAGTGGGTTTACTAGGATTTGTAGGACTGATTGTGCCTCACGGGGCTAGACTACTTGTTGGGTCGGATTATCGGTACTTATTACCTGCCTCTGCCATTTTAGGCATGGCAGTCGTTACAATAAGTGATACCTTAGCAAGGGTCGCATTTTCACCTATTGAAATTCCCGTCGGCATTATTATGGCCTTTGTCGGTGCACCTTTCTTTTTATATTTACTGAGGAGGGATGCATAATGGCAATTATGAAAGCAGAAAAATTAAGTCTTAGTTTTGATGGAAAAGAAGTTTTGAAACATCTGACTATCGCCGTAGAAAAAGGCCAAATTATCTCCATTATCGGCCCTAATGGCTCAGGGAAAAGTACGCTGCTAAAAGCCTTATCCCGTAATGTAAAGCCAGATAAAGGTATGGTGTTTTTGGAAGATGTTGATTTAGCAAAGCTAAGCTCTAAAGTAATTGCCCGCAAAATGGCGGTATTGCCTCAGTCCCCACAAGCTCCTAAGGATTTAACGGTTAGGGATTTAGTAGAATACGGACGCTATCCTCATCAAAGTTGGTGGCAGGGTAAGTCAGGGGAGGATGATGCATGTGTGACATGGGCACTTTCCCAAACAGGACTTACAGAAATGAGTGAGCGCATTGTCAGTACCTTATCTGGCGGTGAACGGCAGCGGGTCTGGATTGCCATGGCGCTGGCACAAAAACCAGAAATATTATTACTAGATGAACCCACTACCTATCTTGATATTTGCCATCAATTGGAGATTATGGAATTGCTAGCAGACTTTAATCAGGATCATAATATTACGGTGGTAATGGTACTACATGATATTAATCATGCTGCTCGCTATTCGGATTGTATTGCCCTATTGCAGGAAGGACAGGTCTTTGCCATGGGATGCCCAAAGCAAGTGATTACGCCAGATAGTTTGCGCAGTGTCTTTCAGGTAGAAAGTGTTATTCGAATGGATGAGAAAGGGAAATCAGTAGTGGAGATTACTGGTTTAACGAAAAAAAGAGGATAGAAACATGATTCAGATTGAAGGTTTAGTGAAAAAATTTGAAGAGCGCACCGCTGTAGATGGTTTGTCCCTACGGATTGAACAAGGCGAAATTTTTGGTTTACTAGGGCCCAATGGGGCGGGTAAGACTACGACCATAAGAATTCTTACCATGCTAACCCAGGCAACGGCAGGGAAAGTCCGCATTGATAATTGTGAACTTTCACTAAGTAGCCAGTGTATTAAAGCCGTTATCGGCGTCGTACCCCAACATTTTAATTTAGATATTGAATTGACAGCCTGGGAGAATTTAGAGCTTCATGGAAGGCTTCACCATATGCCAGCCGAGGTTCGCAGACAGCGTATAAAAGAACTGTTAGAATATGTAGAACTTAGTGACCGGAGCAATGATATGGTGCAAAAGTTTTCAGGCGGTATGAAAAGGCGCCTAATGATTGCCAGAGCTCTACTCCATCAGCCTAAGGTACTATTTTTGGATGAACCGACTGTTGGTCTTGATCCCCAAGTACGCCGACGGTTGTGGGAACTCATTCGCCGTCTAAAAGGGCAAGGACTCACAGTGATGCTAACCACTCATTATATTGAAGAAGCGGAAAGCTTGTGTCAACGAGTGGCTATTATGGAAAAAGGTAAGCTCATTGCCTTAGACAGCCCAATGGCCTTATGCCAAGGGTTAGGTGCTTTTGTTGTCGCGTGGGATGAAAAAGAGGAAGTAAGAACAAGATTTTTTTCAGAGCGAAATAGCGCTGCCGAATTTGCTAGTACCTTAACCACCACCACGACTTTGCGCCAAACCAACCTAGAAGATGTTTTCGTAGAACTTACGGGACGAAAGGTGGTAGGCTAATGCTATATGATATTTGGACAGTGTTCTGGCGAGAATGGTTGGTACTTAGACGGCGTATTGGCCGCTTTATTTTATCGAGAATGGTCTCCCCTGTACTTTATCTTGTGGCCTTTGGTTGGGGATTAGGACGCAGTATTTCGGTGAATCAAGGAAGTTATTTGGATTTTATCGTTCCTGGTATTATTGCTCTAAACTCTATGAATATTAGTTTTAATTCCGTTGGCAGTCCTCTTAATATGAGCCGTTTGTATCATAAGACCTTAGAAGAATATTTAATTGCGCCCATTGGTTCGTTGGCCTTTGTGGTTGGAAAAGTGCTAGCAGGAGCTTTGCGTGGGCTGATTTCATCCGTCCTTATTATTGCCCTAGCCTATATTTTTGGTGCTCATTTAATTATAAATGCCTGGTTTTTGTTAGCCTTAGTCCTCAATTGCCTAGTTTTTGCTTCCATGGCGCTTGTAGCGGCAATGACCATGAATTCTCACGAAGATATGGCGAATTTTAATACCTATGTATTGCTGCCTATGTCCTTTTTATGTGCTACTTTTTTTGTCCCAGATCATTTGCCAGTTCCCCTCAACTGGATTATTGAAATTTTGCCTCTTACCCATGGGAGCCATGCTTTGCGAGGGGTTGCAACAGGCGGTGTAGTTCCCGTCTTTTCCTACCTAATGATGCTAGGCTATACTCTTTTATTTATGGGTAGTGGTGTATGGTTAATGAAAAAGGTACGTGAATAAGCATTAATGCTTAGCCACGTACCTTTTTTTACTTTACGAGTGCGAGAGTTGCTCGTGTCATAATTTCCATGCCATAAGCTAAGGATTGTTCATCGACATCAAATTTTGGATGGTGGTGTGGATGAACAATGCCTGCAGCCTCATTGCCGCTGCCGATAAACATAAAGGCACCAGTAATCTTTTCAAGATAAAGGGAAAAGTCTTCTCCGCCCATGACGGGGTTAATCGTGAGCACATTTTCAGCGCCGAGGACCTCTGCTCCCGACTTAGCCAGAATCTTAGCAATGTCAGGATGATTAATTACAGGAGAAAAGCCTAAGGTTTTTTCAATGGTAAAGGTAGCACCTGCTGCTTGGCAAATTCCCTTTGTAATCTGCTCAATACGCTCAAAGAGGAGATTTCGCATAGTTTCGTCAAAGGAACGGACAGTACCATTGAGAAGGGCAGTATCAGGAATAATATTAAAGCTTTCACCCGCCTTGAAAACACCAAGAGATATTACACCTTGCTTCATAGGGTCAACATTACGGCTAACAATGGTATTTAAGGCAACGGCAATTTGTGCACCGACTAGCAGCGCATCGATGGTTTGATGGGGCATAGAACCATGGCCGCCTTTGCCTTGGATGCGGATCGTAAATTCATCAGGGGAAGCCATCATTGCTCCATAGGTGATGCCCATTGTTCCAACGGCAAGGGATTGCCATAGATGGGTGCCGATAATGGTATCAACACTTGTTAACGCTCCTTCAGCAATCATGGCAACCGCTCCCCCAGGAAAAGTCTCTTCACTAGGTTGAAACAAAAAACGGACAGTACCTGTAAGAGAATCTCTTAGTTCAACCAATATTTTTGCTACACCAATCAACATCGCAGTATGGCCATCGTGGCCGCAAGCATGGCATACACCGGGCGTTTGGGATTGATAAGACTGAGCGCATTCGTCTTGGAGGCCCAAAGCATCAATATCAGCACGAATGGCGACGGTCTTACCAGGAAAAGCACCCTGTAAATCAGCAATCACTCCAGTGGTGGCAATTTTCCTTGGTTGTAGTCCAAGGGAGGATAACTCTTCCATAATTTTTTGTTGGGTATTAAATTCTTGCTTGCTTAGTTCAGGGTGGGTATGGAAATGACGTCGTAAGGATACGACAGATTGAGAATGTTTCGTAACAAGATGGCTGATAATCGTCAATGTAAGTGCCTCCGTTTGTTATTTTAGTCTCATTATATACCTACCAGTTGGGAAAGATAAAGAAGAAGTCTATTATGGAAGATAATAACTAGACTATTAGAATGATATATGATATTATTTGCTATATAAGAATATTCTTAACAAGGAGATTGAAATGCGTAAAAATTGGAAAATATTAGTTGGTTTGAGTATTGTGTTGCTAGCCTTAGTATTGCTAGCTGGTTGTGGTGGTAAGAAGGATAAAGAAGCGACGACAGATAATGGGAAAATTAAAGTAGTAGCAACGGTTTATCCTGTATATGAATTTGTGAAACAAGTGGGGGGAGATAAGGTAGATGTGGTGATGCTCATTCCCCCAGGAGCAGAGCCTCATGACTGGGAACCAACTGCAAAAGATCGGACCCGTATTAAAGATGCCAAAATATTTGCCTACCATGGCGCCGGTTTTGAGCCGATTGAAAAGTTGTTAACAAAAGACGTATTAGGTGAGACCGTGCCAGTGGAGGTTAGTAAAGGTGTAACGAAGCTTGTTCATCACGATGAAAAAGCCGAACATGAAGAAACAGCAAAGGATCACAATGGTCATAAACACGAAGGTGACTCTCATATGTGGCTTGATCCTTTAGCAGCAGAGCAAGAAGTGAATATTATTTTGGCAGCATTAATTGCTGCAGATGAAAAGAATGCTGCGTATTATAAGGAAAATGCCCAGAAGTTTACGAAAGAGTTAAGAGAGTTAGATCAAGAGTATAAAAAAGTTTTAGGGAATACTCAACGAAAGGATCTTATCACTAGTCATGAAGCTTTTGGGTATTTAGCAGCTCGCTATGGCCTAAATCAAATGGGAATCATGGGACTTTCCCCTGATGCAGAGCCTACACCGGATAAAATGGCTGAAATTACAAAGTTTTGCCGTGAACATAAGGTGAAATACATATTCTTTGAAACTCTTGCCAGTCCTAAATTAGCACAGACCATTGCTAAGGAAACAGGGGCAGATCTTCTAGTCTTAAATCCCATTGAAAATCTTACAGAAGAAGAAATGAAGCAAGGCAAAAATTATATAACAATTATGAAGGAAAATTTAATCAATCTAGAAAAAGCCTTGAAATAAAAGAGGCATTTGGCTCAATAAAATAATAAGCTGATGGATAAGATATAATAGTACTAGTAAAATCGGCTGATGTATAAGATAAACAATTAAGGAATGCTGACCTAGATAAGTAATACCATTGGCAAGGGTGCTAGGTAATTGAGAGATGGCTATTTCAGTATAATTTGGAGGGGCTTGGTGCAAATCAAGTTTCTCTTTTTTATTTATATAGAATAGCTTTCCTAAAATGATACCAACTAAAAATAAACCATACCAAGGGAATAAGGGATAATAGTCGAGAGAGACAAAGGTTCTCGTTAGTAAGCCGAGAGGAAATAGATAAGGATTGTTGACGAAAGGTTGAAAGAGGAGTAGGCCGATGAAAAGCACGGCAGAGCTTATGACTAGTAGCCAAGGGATAGGCAGGCGCCCGATAAGATTAGCAGTGAGCAAACTAATACCAAGAAAATGCAAAATTCCAAACAAAATATAACAATTGTCATTATATAGGTAGGTAATGAGCGTCAGTAGCATGGCCCATGCAAAGATGGTAAAACCATGACGGGTACTGTTTTTTCCTAAGGTGCTACTGATACCTGCAATAAGAATAAATAATATAGCAGCAAGCTTGCCCACGAGATACCAAAAACCCCTTAGATATTCTAGGTTGTAGCCATAAAAATCTCTTAAATCTACAATCAGATGAAAAATAATCATTAAAATAATAGCAATGCCACGTAAAAGATCAATCTCGATGATGCGGTAAGAAGGAGTAGTGTGCATGATAAAAGCTCCTTATATAGATAGTCCTATTTTAAGCATTTTATTTTTAAAAAGCAATGTAGGTTGTGATGATTAGGCGCAACCTTTGCAGGTTTTACAAAAAACATGTAGAAATAAATAGTAAATTACAATAATTTTCAATCTATTACTATGTGAATACGTTTTTTTGTGAAGAGTAAAAGGTGGTGCTAGCATGGTTAAGGGCAAGAAAGTAAGGTATAGTCATAAAATAGGAACGGGTTGCCATACGCATACTAGCTTTTTGCAGACAATTATTGATACGATTCCTCAGCCTATATTTTTTAAAACGGCTAAGGGTGAATATCTAGGTTGTAATAAGGCCTTTGAAGCATATCACAATACAGCAAGAGAACAAATAATTGGGAAAACGGTCTATGAAATAATTGGAGGTACATCGGCAGAACTATTTCATCGCCAAGATATAGAGATGATTGCTAACAATGACACTGCTATAAAAGAGAATATAATCATTACAGATGATCATGTATTTATGCTGAGTAAAAAAGCTTTTGTGAATGCGCAAGGGCAGCCACGAGGTATTGTCGGAATTATAAACGATATTACAGAATTTAAAAAAAACCAGCAAGAGTTACAGAAAAGCCAAGAACGCTTTAAGGCCTTGGTAAACTCCATGCAAGATATGGTGTTTACCTTAGATGTAACAGGTGCTTGTTCTGGATTTTATGGTCATTGGGCGCTGAAAACGGATCTTTCTACGATGATGGTAAAGGGCAAGACCCTAGAAAAGCTGTTAGATAGCAATTATATCGAGTTTGTACAACATATTATGCCGCAAGTTCTAGAGGGAAAGGATATTCTATATGATTGTACCCTGAGTCTACCCATTGGCATTCGAGATATTCAGCTATCATTATCGCCCTTATATGATGAATATCGAGAAATAAATGGAATTGTCGGTGTGGGGCGGGATATTACCCTTAGAAAAATGGCGGTAGAGGCCCTTAGGGACAGCGAAAATATGCATCGTAGCTTAGTTGAGGCAACGCCCTATGGTATTATTATGGCTGATCGGGTTGGACAAATTCATATGGCAAACCAGCAATCCGCAAGTCTACATGGTTTTAATGAGTCAGAAGAAATGCTCGGGCATAATCTTTTTACATTGGTCCTGCCTGAAGGCCGTAGTCTTATAGAACAACAATTTTCTAAAGTAATACTATCAGGTCAACCTCAAGTCTTAGAATGTGTTTTAGTAACTAAGCAAGGGAGTTCCTTTACGAGTGAGATTATGACCTCTGTGGTTTTAGATGCCCAGGGACATCCGATTTTTTTCATTAACGTAGAACGGGATATTACAGATCGCAAAAATATGGAAGAAATTTTAAAAAGACAAAATGAAGAATTACAATCCATGTTATCTCAATTAAAAGGCGCACAAATTAAGCTGATTCAACAGGAAAAATTAGCTGGTATTGGTCAACTTGCGGCAGGGGTGGCCCATGAGATTAATAATCCACTAGGCTTTGTTACAAGTAACTTTAAGAGCCTAAAAACTTATGTAGAACGTATGCAAAGTATTATTCTAGAGTATCAAGAATTAAAAAGAATAGTCACTACGGTAGACGATGCCATGGTGCAAGAGTCTATCACAAAGATTACGACAATGGAGCGGGAAAAGAAACTTGCTTTTCTTATGGAAGATATTAAGGAGTTGTTTGAAGAGTCCAATGATGGTTTAGACCGGGTCGGCAAAATCGTTATTGGTCTACGAACCTTTGCCAGGGTTGATCAGGATCTTAATTTTCAGGAATATGATTTAAATGCAGGCATAAAAAATACATTATTGGTAGCTAGGAATGAAATTAAGTACTGGGCGAATGTAGAAGAAAATTTTGCTCAGATTCCTCTTATTGAGGTTGTAGGAGGTTATATCAATCAAGTACTACTCAATATTATTGTAAATAGTGCTCATGCGATTAAAGAGAAAAAGGGAGATACCCTTGGACTGATTAAAATTACCACCTATAGTGATGATAACCATGTTTATTGTGAAATTGCAGATGATGGTATTGGAATTCCTGAGGAAAATAGACAAAAGATTCTTGAACCTTTCTTTACCACAAAAGCGATTGGCAAAGGCACTGGCCTAGGGCTAAGTATTTCTTATGATATTATTGTGCATAAACACTCTGGAGAACTTACCTTTCATAGCCAAATTGGCAGTGGCACTGTTTTTATTATTAAGCTGCCGATTAAGCAAAACACGCAATCAAGCTAGTTCGCTAGCAGGAAAGGAGAAGGGGACTATGACTCAATCAATATTATTTGTCGATGATGAAGAACATATTTTAAAGTCCCTACGACGTTTATTTATACATACGGAATATGAAACTTTTTATGCAATTGGTGGCAAGGAAGCACTCGATATTCTAGAGCGGGAAAAGATTGATTTAATTATTAGTGACATGCGCATGCCAGAAATTAATGGGTACCAATTGCTGAAAGAAGTGAGACAAAAGTATCCGGCAACTATGCGAGTCATTCTTAGCGGATATGCTGAGGAAAAGGAAATCATTAAAGCTTTGCAAGATGGATCAACTCGAATGTATCTTATGAAACCGTGGGATAATGAAAAACTTCTTAAAATAATTGAACAGCTTTTGATTGTCGGACAACTATTTAAAGATAAAAAAGTATTAGAAATAATCAATAGTATTGATGGACTGCCGACCTTGCCTGCTGTATATAGGAAGGTATGTAATCTAATTGAAGAAAATGCAGAAATTGAAACCATTGCGAAAGTGATTGAAGATGATCAGGTGATTGCAGCGAAGGTCTTGCAAATTGCAAACTCGGTTTTTTATGGTTTGCCAACAGGATCTGTCAAACAAGCCATTGTTTTTCTAGGCCTTTCTAATATAAAGAATATCGTATTAAGCATTAGTATTATCCATAATCAGATATGTAACAATACCTTATTCAGCCAAGAAATGTTATGGCGTCATGTTAGTGTTACCAATAAAATAGTTCACTTAATCTATGAAAAATTGTTGCAAAAAAAAATACCGGACGTTTGTGCTACGGCAGGTCTTTTACATGATATGGGTAAAATAATCTTAGTGCAAAATTTTCCACAGCAATATCAGCAAGTGGTAGATCGGCTAAAGTGTGAACGAGATACTTCTATTTGTGATATAGAAAATGAAATTTTACAGGTTACCCATCAGGAAATAGGTGGATTTTTGCTGAATTGGTGGGGAATGCCTCAATCCATTATTGAAGCTGCTATTTTTCATCATACTCCTTTTGATAAAAGAGTGATAGATCGAGAAGTAGTTGGCGTAGTCCATATTGCTGACTACTATTCTTGGCAACGCGTTGGAAGAAGTATATTACCTATTCTTGATAAGGATATATTTCCGGCATTAGGTATTAAACAAGAGGATTGTGAACAACTGATAAAAACATTAAAAACAGATTGCTAAGGTGATTTGAGGAGGAATAAGTGATGAGTAGTTTTCAAGGGGTAGATAAGAAAGGTTCGACAGTACTCTTTGTTGATGATGAAGTTAACATTTTAAATTCAATACGGCGCGCTATTCTAGAGGAAGACTATGTAGCCTATTTTGCAGGTAGTGGTGCGGAAGCTCTTAAGATAATGGAAGAAACAGAGATTAGTGTGATCGTTACGGATATGAAAATGCCAGGTATGGATGGTTTACAGCTTTTAAAAATCGTAAAAGAGAAGTATCCTGATACGGTGAAGATTGTTTTATCCGGTTATACCCAATTATCTCAGGTATTAGCAACGATTAATCATGCTGAGATTTTTAATTTCATTGCTAAACCTTGGGATATGGAGAGCGAACTTAAATATGTGGTTAATAAGGCTATCGAACATTATCAACTAAAGAAAATGAAAATTCAGCTACAACAGAACCTAGAAAAAAGAAATAATGCCTATCAAAATGTATTGAAGAAAATGGAGAGCAGTTCCGCTCTTCGAGGGAAACAACTAGAGCAAATAAAAAAGATTAGTAAATTGTTATTATCTACTATAAAAAACCAATGTGATTATGAAAGTAACTGCCTAGCTCAGTTGCTGAGTGACTATACTGAGAAGTTGCCAGGCATGATAGAGTATTTCCCCATACATAATATTGTTGAGGATTTACAACTGCTAATCGCTCAGAATCTCTATTCTGGTCAAGTCGATGTGCAGCTCAAGGAAGAAGTAGTAGGCAATGTCCAGGGAAGCTATACGCTAATAAATCTTGCAGTTAGCCTTTTATTGAAATTAATGAAATCAGGAGAAAATCTTGAAGGGCTATCCATTTATATTGTGACGAAGAAACAAGAGGAAAAGATAGTACTTACTGTTAATTTGTTTTTTTTAGATAGTACGACCTCTTATCAACATGCATTACCAGGCTGTTCACGACAGTTTGCCGAAGAAGTATTTCATCAAATTATGGATGCTAAATTTACAATGCTACAGAAAGGGGATAGGCAAGTAATTCAATTGGAATTTATATTAGAAGAAGTATAAGAAGTAAAGAATAAGACAGACTTAGCTAAGTCTGTCTTATTCTTTATTTCTTTACTAAGATAAGCATCATCTTAAAGTTTTCTATCGCATCTAGCCCGTGGGGAATATCACTTGGCATAACGACCGTTTGCCCTGCACGAGCAATGAGTTTTTCATCGCCAATGGTGATTTCAGCAGTTCCATCTACTATGTAAACCAGCGCATCACCAGGTGCAGAATGAGTGCTAACACCTTCCCCTTTGCCAAAGGCGAATAAGGTTAATGTCAGACCTTCGTTTTGAACCAAGGTAAGACTGACCACTCGTCCTTCTTGGTAGTCAACCAAGTCAGCCATTTCTAAGGCTTTGCTAAATTCCATATTTTTAATAAATTTTTGTTCCATTATAATACCCTCCGTTTTTTTACCGCTTTATTTACTCATATTGTACCGTTTAATCACTAAGGTTTCTGTGATACCTATCACAATCAGTGATTTTCCTTGTAGCCATTTTTATTATTATTCATATACTATCATGTGATGAGTGTCGAAAGGCAACGGGGCCTAGAAGCTTATAACCGTTAGCTTCTAGGCTATATTTATTTTCTAAAGGAGATGTATACTAGCATGTGCGGAATTATAGGATGGCTGAATTGGGAGAGAAATCTTGAGAAGGAAGGGGCTATTCTAGGAAATATGGTGGAAACAATGGCCGCTCGCGGTCCTGATGCATCAGGGATGTATTTGTCACCTCATGCAGCGCTAGGCCATCGGCGACTAAGTGTGGTTGACCCTCAAAATGGTGCTCAGCCCATGATTCGCCATAAAGGAGATTATGATTGTGTTATTACTTATAATGGGGAATTGTATAATACCCTAGAACTTCGACGTGAACTAGAAAGTAAAGGGCATATCTTTCAGACGAATTGTGATACGGAAGTATTGCTGGTAGCATATATGGAGTGGGGGACTTCTTGTGTAGAAAGATGTAATGGTATTTTTGCCTTTGCCATTTGGGATGAAGCCAAACAAATATTATTTTTAGCGCGTGATCGCATTGGGGTCAAACCTTTATTTTATACCTTAGGTAGTAGTGGGTTTTTATTTGGTTCGGAGCTAAAAGCCTTATTGGCCCATCCTGGGATAAAACCCCAAGTGGATAAGGAAGGTCTTGCTGAAATTTTTATGATTGGCCCTGCTCGTACTCCCGGTCAAGGAATCTTTCGAGGCATAGCAGAATTAAAACCAGGGCATAGCATGGTCTATAGTCGTAAGGGCATTGAAATAGACCAATACTGGTCTTTAAAAAGTATGCCCCACCGTGATGATTTTGATACCACAGTATCTAAGGTTCGCGAGCTTTTAGAGGATATCGTTAGGAGGCAATTAGTAGCGGATGTTCCCGTATGTACCTTGCTCTCAGGAGGGCTAGATTCTAGCGCCCTGACAGCCTTGGCCTGCCATAGCTATCCTGGTGATATTCATACTTATTCCGTAGATTATCTTGATAATGACCGCTATTTTACCGCCAGTACTTTTCAGCCTAACGATGATGCTCCATGGGTGCGGCGTGTTTCTGATTTCTTTGGCACAACCCACCATAATATTATATTAGATACACCAGAACTAGCAGGCAGTTTGCCAGCAGCCATGATAGCGCGGGATTTACCAGGGATGGCGGACATTGATACATCCTTATATTTATTTTGCCGTGAAATCAAAAAAGGTGCTACTGTGGCATTGTCAGGGGAGTGTGCCGATGAAGTATTTGGTGGCTACCCTTGGTTTTATCGTGATGAAATGATTCATGCCAAAACTTTTCCATGGGCGCCAAAGTCAGATGTGCGTATGGAATGGCTAGCCCCTGGGCTAATCGATGAAATTAATCCCCTGAGATATGCCCAAGAACGCTATTACCAAGCATTAGGGGAAGTGCCTGCATTAGAGGGGGAGGATTTTCAGTCAGCACGGATGCGTGAAATTTTTTATCTAACGTTAACGCGGTGGATGCCAACCTTACTGGATCGTAAAGATCGTATGAGTATGGCCTTTGGTCTAGAAGTGCGGGTGCCTTTCTGCGACCATAGGTTAGTGGAATATGTATGGAATGTGCCTTGGCATATGAAAAATTATCAAAATAGAGAAAAAGGTTTATTACGCCATGCGTTAACGGGCATACTACCGGATGATGTACTTTGGCGGCGCAAAAGCCCTTATCCTAAAACCCATAACCCGTCTTATTTGAATGCTGTGCGTCACTGGATACTACAAATCTTAGATGATTCTAGTTCACCCCTACTAAATATAATAAATGTAGAAAAAGTACGATCCCTGGCCCAAGGGGAAGACAATATAACCAATATCCCTTGGTTTGGGCAACTCATGAGTCGGCCACAGCTATTTGCCTATCTCATTCAGGCTGATACTTGGCTACGG
>JAPUES010000116.1 GCA_027492445.1 Sporomusaceae bacterium
TAACGGCTTCATCGGTTTTCGCCTGTACCCCACTAATCAACTCAAATATTTGCTTAGCCGCTTCTTGGGATTGTTCGGCTAACTTTCGAACTTCTTCTGCAACAACTGCAAAGCCCTTTCCTTGTTCGCCAGCTCTAGCAGCTTCGATAGCAGCATTTAAAGCTAGTAAGTTCGTTTGGCTTGCGATACCAGAAATGGTTTCAACAATTTGTCCAATTTCTTTGGATTGTTCTCCAAGTTCCGATACGGTTCTACCTGAATTGGCAATGGTTTTTTGAATGTGTATCATTTGGGTAATCGCATTTTCAATGGTTTTATTGCCTTCTTGCGTTGCCTGAACCGCTTTATTGGTAATCGCAGTGGCATTCGCAGCATTTTCTGCACCTTGCTGAGAATGAACAGACATTTGTTCTACCAAGTTAATGGCATCACCAACTTCATGATTTTGTTGTTCAATACTAGAAGCGGTCTCAGTTATGGATTCTGCAACCTGACTTGCGACATCGGCCGACTGATCGGCATTGGCAGTCAATTCTTCCGATGATGCTGCTACTTGCTGGGCTGATAGGGATACCTCTGAGACCAAATTGCGCAAACTCTTCACCATGGTATTCAATGCTTTACTAATGGCTCCAATTTCATCGTTAGCCTCGATTGTTATTTCTGTATGGGCAAGATTCCCACTTGCTACTTCATTTGCAATTTCAATGACCACATGCAATCGTCTAAAAATAGAACGCACCAATATTGTTCCCAATACAATAGCAAATACCATTGTGAGTACAGGAATGCTAATTAGAATGCTTTCTGCAACAAGAGCACTTGCCTTATTCTTTTCATTTGCAGACTCAGCTTCCTGCACATTAAAATTGGAGAGTTCTACAATATAAGTATTAAAACTTTCATAATGAGGAATCGCTTCCTTTAGATAAAAAGCATAGGCCTCTTCCCTTTTCCCTGCCGCTACTAATTCTAGTGCAACTTTTCGCGTTTCCCGAAAAAGTTTTAATTCTTCTTTCATTTTAGGTAACCGTTCTGTTTCATAAGGAACTAAGCTTCCTTTTTCGAAAGTTGAAATAATCTCATTATTATTTTTGACCCTTTCTTGTATCTCCTTTGTCAATTCTTGTTCTCTCTCTTTGCTCATATTAGCAGTAATAAGCTCTATTGTATCACCAGTTACGGCTCTAGTATTCGCTCGCATAAGATTCATATTTCGTATGGTTATAAGATTTTCCTCGTACATTGCACTAAGTGCCTTCGTTGACTGAGCGTTAAAATAATAGCCAATAGCTCCTACAACCCCAGATAAAAATGCTAATAGTACGACCAAACTTAATAATTTTGTACTAACTTTAATATTGTTAAACACGGTTTCATCTCCTTAAACATCTGGAAATTCCAAATTGAAACTTCCGTATAGTAGAATAATCACTTCGTCATAATTCTTTTAAAATCCTTCACTAATTAATAATAAATATCTTTAAAACATCAAAAATCATCTTTATAATAAAGAAATCCTAAATAAGTGGATGAAGTGCCCACTTATCTAGGATTTCTCTTTCCCTTAGATAAATAAATTTACATTTGAGTCTTCTGCCTCATTAAGATAATATCCAACGCCACCAACCTTAACCCCATCCAACAATTCCTCTTGTTTTAAACCCATGACATCTAGAGACATTTGGCAAGCCACAATTTCAATACCCGCTGTCATGGCAGATTGGATTAGTTCTTCTAGTGAGGAAACATTCTTATTCTTCATGACCATGCGCATCATTTGCGTCCCCATACCTAACATATTCATATTTGATAATTTTAAAGCTTTACTGCCCCGCGGCATCATAAAACCAAACATTTTATCCATGAAACTTTTTTTTACAGGGACAGACTCTGCTTTGCGCAAAATATTTAGGCCCCAGAAGGTAAAAAACAAAGTAACCTTTTTCCCCATGGCCGCAGCACCATTGGCAATGATAAAAGCAGCCATGGCTTTGTCTAAGTCACCGCTAAATACTACAATGGTCTTATTATCCTTGCTAGTGACCATTGCCGCTTTTCCTGGAACATCTTCTGGGATACCATTTTTTTGAATGGTCGCTGTAATAATACCTTTACTTTTCTTTACGTCTAGCAAGGGATTATAAGTCTGTTTACACCAGGCTTTTATATCTTCCGTAAAACCTGGGTCAGAAGCCGTTACCTGCAAAATTTCATTGACCTTCATTTTATCAACAGTGGCTTTTACCTGCATTAATGGGCCAGGGCAACATAATCCGCAGGCATCCAAAGAATGAGTAGGGGACACACTGGTGTCTGGAGAAGCTACTACGGCCAACCTAGAAACGGGCTGTTCTTGGGAAGGATGGACATAAGCAGCCGACTTAAAACCGCCAGTCATATTTTTGACCTTAAAGCCTTTTTGCCTTAGGATACAAGAAGCTAAATATCCTTGTAATCCCATCTTACAATAGGCCAAGATGAGTTTATTTTTATCTAGTTCTCCGATACGTTGCCGTAATGTATCTAAAGGAATATTAATCGCCCCAGGAAGAGAACCATTAGCAAAGTCCAATGGAGAACGTACATCGAGTAATATAGTTTCTGCCTTATCATAACTTGGCAAGGATTCATAAGTGAAAACTTCCGTGCGACCAGCTAAAATATTTTCAGCAGCAAAACCTAACATATTTACTGGATCTTTTGCCGAGGAATACGGCGGCGCATAAGCTAGCTCTAGGTCAGTGAGATCGGCCACAGTTCCCTTAAGACGTATAACGGTTGCAATAACATCAATACTCTTATCAATTCCTTCGACGCCAATGCCTTGGGCACCCAAAATAGTACCTTCATCGTTAAATAGTAATTTCAATGAATTTTGGATAGCACCAGGATAGTAAGTAGCATGAGAAAAAGGGTGAACGTAGACTACACGGTAAGGCAGGTTCAAACGTTTCAAAGTCCGCTCGTTATTGCCTGTCGTGGCCCCAGTCAAAGAAAATACTTTAATGATAGAGGTTCCTTGGGTTCCCTTAAAGCGAGAAGGGATACCCGCAATATTATCAGCTGCAATACGCCCTTGCTTATTGGCTGGCCCGGCCAAAGGTATGGCAGCAATTTGACCATTCACAAAATCCTTTATTTCAATGGCATCGCCAACCGCATAAATATCGGGCAGGGAAGTCTCCATATGTTCATTAACAAGAATGTGTCCACGACTGCCTAGCTGAATGTTGCTATCCCGAATAAACTCTGTATCTGGTGTAACGCCAATGGCTAAAATAACCAAGTCAGCCCTTATGATTTTACCGCTGTTTAGCACTACATCAATGGTCTCTCCTTGTTCTTGAAAGGAGGCTACACCATCACTTAGAAGTAACTCAATGCCACTCTCTATTAATTCTTTTTCGAGCATATGCACCATTTCAGAGTCAAAAGGAGCTAATATATGGGGAGCGGCTTCCGCCAAGGTAACCTCAAGGCCCCTCTCCCTCAGATTTTCCGCCATCTCTACGCCGATATACCCGCCACCAATGACTACAGCCTTTTTCGAAGTTTTGTAATCCACGCGTTCTTTGATACGATCTGTATCGGCTATATTACGCAAGGTGTAGATTTTCTCACTGTCTATGCCAGGAATAGATGGTTTGATGGGTTTAGCGCCAGGAGATAAGATTAGAGCATCATAGGACTCTTCGTATACCCCTTTGGTTTTACTACGAATAGTTACCATCTTCTTATCTGCCTGGATTCCTATCACTTCACTATTGACCCTGACATCAATATTAAAGCGATCTTGCATGCCTTTGGGCGTTTGTACCAGCAGTTTCTCACGTTCTTGAATGGTTTCACCAATATAATATGGCAAGCCACAATTGGCAAAAGAAATATGTTCATCCCTTTCAAAAAGAATAATTTGTGCCTCTTCGTCAAGCCTTCTTAGACGTGCCGCTGCAGAAGCGCCACCCGCTACACCGCCAACAATAATTACTTTTTTACTCATCCTGACACTCTCCTTCCTTTTTCGCAAATAGGTATTTAATAATTTGGATGACACGTTGATCATAAATCTTATAATTAATCTCTAATCCATTTCTCACACCAACAATAACGCCCGCGGTCCGCAGTTTTTGTAAATGTTGAGAAACTGTGGATTGAGGAACATTAAGACATGCTTGCATATGAGTTACATTACATTCCCCTTTTTCAATTAACCCTCGAACAATGCACAGTCGACCTGGATGAGCAAGGGCTTTCAGAATCTCTGCTAGTTCCGTATGTTTTTTCCAATCTATAATCATATAGCCTCCGCCTTTCAAACCACTATATTTTAATATTACGTTATAATGATATACTTAATTGAATGTCATGTCAAGGGTATTGGGGAGTATGCGATTTTTATTATTCCCTATTTCTCACAAAATAAAAAAGCCTTCAGGTAAACCTGAAAGCTCTGTTAGTAATGTGGTGCGGGAAAGAGGACTTGAACCTCCACACCTTGCGGCGCCAGATCCTAAGTCTGGTGCGTCTGCCATTCCGCCATTCCCGCCTATGAAATTGCTTGCACAAGGCACGTTACTACTTGTTAGTTCCCAAGTGCACAAGTATCATTATAAACCATTATGAACATAAAAGGAAGAGGAAATAATAAAGTTTTTATACTTTCTGATTCCGTCAAAAAAGCCACGAAATTCGTGGCTTCATGAGTAATTTTATGTTGAATGACAATCTAGATCCTTACATTTTTTGTTATTTACTATCTGTACTGGTCTCAATAGAATTCAGCATATCACCATAAAAAGTAAGTATCTTAGTGTTATAGATCCAGATAGAATCCGTTTCTTTATTGAGAGGTGGTTTCCCCCAGCTAAGAGCAACTTGCTCTTTCGTCATACCTTCTTCAACATTGCCCTTTTGAATGTTTTTCCATACATCTTGAGACCCGCCAAGGCTAATTCTTGGATTTTCTATAAACAAATCTTCTTCCCATGCAGGAGCTTCTGTCCAACACACAAGGGGAGTATTGGTCCAACTGTAAAGCATAGGTAAAATCGCCTTTTCTCCATTCACTGACACAATAAGCCATATGGCTTCTCGGGATTCAATCCCTGCATATACATCAATAACTGTAACAGGGCCTCCAATCGTAATGGGAACTGCTGCCGCTGGCATAGCATTCCAACCTGGGACATATAACCCTGATAATTCTCTAAATTTAGGATATACAGTTTTTCCCAAAAACGCTTTTCGTGCCTTCTCTATATCAGCTGTTAATACGAGGCCTTCTAATTGCCCACGCATGGTACGGCCAACCAATTTTTCTCCTGTATCATTTACCTTCATATATACCATGTATTCTTGCAGGTTGTCGCCAGCGGGAAAGGTCACGACTTCCGTAACCGTAACTGTTTTCCCAACATGCTCTTTGTAGGGAATGCGAAGAGAAGAATCGCCGTTAACCCCCTGAACCCCTTGCTCTGCTGGAAAAATTTCATAGCCAGCAGGTTGCTTATCAGCCGCTAACGACAGAAAGGTAAAAACCTTTCCTGTCCATTGCTCAACCTTTATATTGGGTGAGGTTTTTTCACTAGGCACCTCAGCCCAAACTGAGCTAGTCCCAAATCCTATTAATAAACTTATAACCAGTAGTATACGTACACTAATTGTTCTCATTCCGGTTCCATCCTCCTTTTCACCTATTATAATTAAAAATCATTCTATCATTATTATAATACCAATGGCAACAATTGTCAAATAATTCTTGCTTTTTACACTTTTTTATCTTCTATGCCTTTTTTTATGTAAGACTTCTCGTAAAGACAGCTCAACTTTCATAAAAAGTTCTGTCCTTGAAAGGGAAAACACTACGAGCGCCATCCAGATAAGAACGAAGGAAATGAAATGCACTTGTGTAAAAGGCTCATGATATAGAAAAACCCCTAATAGGAGCGCAATTGTAGGAGATAGATATTGAATAAATCCAAGGGATATCAAGGACAACCGATTGGCACCATAGGCAAATAATAATAAGGGTATTGCCGTTATAATACCACTACCCATCAAAAACATAGAAGTAGTCGTCGCCCCGTCAAAACTTCCCGTTCCCTGAAAATTTAAATATAGTATATATACTATCGCAAGAGGCATCATAATAAGGGTTTCAAGGGTAATGCTGGTAGTTGGCGTGATATCGGCTATTTTTTTGCACAAGCCATACAATCCAAAAGTGATTGCTAGTAGCAAGGCAACCCAAGGTACACTGCCAAAACCCATTGTCATATATAAGACTCCACCCATGGCCAAGAGAACTGCTACCATCTGCCCCAAAGACAATCTTTCTTTTAAAATGAAAATCCCTAGTAGCACACTAAAAAGAGGATTAATATAATAGCCCAAACTAGTCTCAATCACCCTATTGCTATTTACTGCCCAAATATAGATAAACCAATTAATACTAATAAAGACAGACCCCAGTACCAAACTTACTATTTTTTTCGGTACACGAACTAAATGAAGAATCTCCTGATAAAATTTTGTTTTTCCTTTGATGATTATCACAATGCCCACCATAAAAAGAAAAGACCAAACAATACGATGGGCCAAAATTTCATGGGCTGGGACATTACTAACAAGCTTCCAATAAACCGGTAATATCCCCCATAAGATATATGCACCAATTGCAGAAAGAATCCCTGTCTGCCTATTTTTCTTTTGTTCCATTCTAGTTACCTCAATCCTAATATCTCCTATGACAACAACTTTGCCTAGTTACCTAACTACTAACAAATGCTCCCTCTTATATTCGCACCTAAGAACAAAAACTCCTGTAACAAAAGTGCTTGACTAAAACTAGCAAATAACTCATTGCTAAAAATCTAAATATTAGTTAGTATTGTTAGTAATACAACTTGACCTTACGATATACATTCTCTACTATAACAATACGAGGGGGATATTATGGAAAAATCAAAGGTTTTTTTCACAAATCTGCGTGCCACTTCTAATATGAATTTACTACAGAAATTAGAAAGATTGGTTAAAAAGGCTGGAATTGAGCAAATTGATTTCACAAGTAAATATACGGCGATTAAAATACATTTTGGCGAGCCAGGCAATCTTGCTTATCTTAGACCTAACTATTCTAAGGTGATTGCCGATGTCATAAAAAGCCTTGGTGGTAAAGTATTTCTTACAGATTGCAACACCTTATATGTGGGCCGGCGTAAAGACGCACTAGAACATTTAGATGCAGCTTATGAAAATGGGTATAACCCCTTTACTACAGGTTGCCAAATCATTATCGGCGACGGATTAAAAGGCACGGATGAAGCCTATATCTCTGTACCATGTGGTGAATATGTAAAGGAAGCTAAAATTGGTCGCGCCGTTATGGATGCTGATATTTTTATCAGTCTCACACACTTTAAAGGCCATGAGATGACAGGGTTTGGCGGCGCTCTTAAAAATATTGGTATGGGTTGTGGTTCAAGAGCTGGGAAAATGGAAATGCATAGCGATGGCAAACCAAAAATCCGCCAAGGAACCTGTGTTGGTTGTAAAGCCTGTGCCAAAAATTGTGCTCACAGCGCTATTACGATAACAGATAAAAAAGCACACATCGACTACGGAAAATGCGTTGGTTGCGGCCGTTGTATCGGAGCTTGTCATTTTAATGCAATTGGTGCAGCCTGGGATGAGTCAAACGACATCCTTAATAAAAAAATTGCTGAGTATTCTTGGGCAGTACTCAATGACCGCCCCCATTTTCATATCAGCCTCGTGATTGATGTCGCTCCATTTTGTGATTGTCATGCCGAAAACGACTTACCAATCATTCCTGATATTGGTATGTTTGCCTCCTTTGACCCTGTTGCCCTCGATATGGCCTGCGCGGATATGGCGAATAACGCGCCCATTATTTCTGGCAGTTACTTAGAAGAGCAACTAAAAAATAAAGCTAGTAAAGGCAAGGAACAAGATCACTTTGCGGCAACCCATCCCGAGACAAACTGGATGGTCTGTTTGGACCATGCTGAAAAGATTGGCATTGGTACCAAGTCTTACGAACTTATTGAAGTGTAAAATTCCTTATAAAAAACGCTACGCGTCCTTTGTAAAACCCAAGGGACGGGTTCATGTTATTATAAGCGGAAGTCAAATGCTAATGGTGGAGCGTTAATAACAGTAACAAAGGAACTCCTGCTAATTTTTCACAAAAAAATTAGCAGGAGTTCCTTTTTGTTTATACCACTTTTTTAGAATTATACTCTCGATAATGAGCCATGCATTCCATTTTCCATTCTCCAATACATTAGCCTTTTATTGTTGAATAACTGTAATTATACTTGGGGCCTCTTTTTCCAGACCAGCTACTCCAACCTCCCCCGCCAGGATTACTTACATAAAAAGTCATTTCGTAAGTACAGCCTGGTTCAATATAGCAGTCTTGCCAACCAGAGGATTCATCAACGAGTATACTGTCAATACCACCATAGCTAAGTACAACATTAGGCTGCATCCAATTGATTTTCGTAATCACCCGGTCTGCCCGGTTATTCGTAAAGTATCCTGTGAATTCAATAAGATCGCCTTCATCTCTAACACTTGTCGTTGCCCAATCCAAATCATTTGCATAGGCGACAGCCCCCATTAGACCTACCAACAGTAGGCACAATACTGCCATGAATAACATTCTTTTCTTCATCCTAATACCTTCTTTCTTTTTTTACTTGAATACGATAACATCTCTTATAAAACGTAAAAATCATCTTGCGACAATTTCCATTATTTCACTGATGGCGATGGATATTCCTTCCGGCCAGATGACTGATTTTCCATCCGTCTTTGCGACCTTGAATACCTCTTCATCTCTTAGTTCAGAAAATCGAACCGTCTGCAGCTTTTTCTTCATATCGATCGTCAACGAATGGCCATTATCAAAATGGATGGTAATCAGATACTCAGCACCAATATCAACTTTTACAATTTTCCTCACCCAATCACCTCATTATGCTGACCATTCCCAAGCTCGCCTGAGATAAGCCTTCATCCATAAAAGAAGACTAATTTAACTTCATTATAAAGTAAATTAGTCTTTGATGAAACTATACGAAAGTATAGGATTTTAGGCTGTTTTTTCTTCAACGACTATTTTAGTCAGCGCCGTTCTACTGTTGATACCCATTTTAGCAAAAATACTTTGCAGTACTTTTTTAACGGTTATTTCTGCAATATATAGCGTCTCACCAATAACCCGATTTGATAATCCTGTTGCTACGAGTTCTGCGATAGCCCATTCCCTCTCAGTAAGCAGTGACCTACCATTCTTAAAACTAATTTCCTTCAACATGGTGTCCCTCTGTTTTATAATCTGAGGGAATCTTTCCCTTATCTTGTCGATGAAATTCGAATAATGCCCTTCTCTCTCCAGGTGGTTGAGCATATCAACAATGTATTCACTATTTTCTACAAAGGGCATAATCACCTGATCATGAGATGCAATATCCAAAGCTTTACATAGAGTCGCCCGTGCGTCATCATGCCAACCCAGGCGGAATTTGGCGGCGGCCTCATAAATGTAAGTGTACACCTGCCCTAATAGATTGGGAAAAACTCTTGCTATCGACATAAACTCACCCGCTAGCCCAATCATCTTTAGATATTGGCCATCTAGTAAGAGCACTTTCCCCCTGATTATATTGAAAAAAGCATAGCTAGGAAAATAGATTGTACTATCCTCTAAATCGCCTTCTACAATCCATTCGGGAATTTTTTTCACCTGATTGAGGTAAGAATATACATAGCCCTCGCACATATCCCAGGTATGAAAATATAGATACAATCCCCGGGCTTTAATCTCTTCCCGCGTTTTCTGCAAACTATCCATTACATAGGACAAATCTCCCTTTAAGAGTGCTAGCCGCAATTGCAGAAACAGTGCACATAGCTCTACCGCCACTTGGTTTTGGGCTTTGGCTATATACAGAGCTTTATGTGCCGTAATTTCCGCATTATCAAAATCACCGACGTAGTAACATCTCTCGGCCTGCATCACATATTCCCCTCCAGAACCATGTCCAGACGTAAGCCGATTGTACTGTGGCAAAGCTTCAACTATTTCCTCGACTTCTTGTGCAAGCTTCCCTCGCTCTCGATAGAACATATACAATACGGAGGGTGAACCAAATGTCCAGGAACCATTTATGTCAATAAACTCCGCTGGCCCTTGCAGTAGCTCCCAGGCCCTGTGGTTATGTGCAGCCATTCCAGAGATGCTGTTATACTTGGTAAAGCCCAGCAAAACTTCAAATTCTCCTGCCATTTTCACCCTGGACTGATCATTAAGTTTGGGGGAGCATTCAATATAACCGGCTATTTCGCCACACTGCTGGCCAAACAACTCCATTTCATTAAAGGCAAATAAATTGATGGCATAGATTAGGCAAGCCCAAGGATGCTGCATTTTTATTTCTACTGGACACTCACTAAAATAGCAAATTACTTTTTCTTTATGTTCATTGGTTATGAAGTTGCCTTTATTGCCTTCCACAACATCTAGCAGTTCATCAAAATCAGCGGCTTTATAAAAATAATCCATAGCCCGCATACAATCCCCGACGCTTTTATACCAGCTTCCAGCCGTTTTCCAGGCGGCCTGCCGAAGTTCTAAACTCTGCCTATCAAAGATTCTGCGCAGATAACTTGTAAAGATATTATGCACGTAATAAGTTCCACTGACTTGGTCCTGCCTAAAAAATGCATTTTGGGTCACAAGCCTCTGGAGAAGAACCTCAGTATTATCCTTACGCCACATAGCATCGGCCAACTCAAAGGAAAAACTATCAAACATAGAAAGACCAAGAAGAAATTCTTGAAGTTCAATTGGACAACGCCGATAAACAACCTTTTCTATCAGTTCATATAGACTACCTTGCCGCTCAATCCGTCCATCTTGCAAAAAACCTAATATGCAAAGATAGATAGCACTAATCCAGCCTTCAGAGTAAGTCACCAAGAAATTCGTATCTTCAGTCGTAAGTTTAACCCCGCATAACTTGCAATACTCTACGATTTCGTTCCTCGTAAGCTCAAAGCAGTTCTTTCCAATAACGGAGCAATATTCTTTCAAAACTAGTTCGGCCATATTTTCCCCAAATACACTACGGGATAGAATTACGATATGCAAGTTAGGAAACTCTGATTTAACCAGCTGCTCGATAAAATTATCAATGTCCTCCGATGACAATAAATGATAATCGTCAAGCACAAGTATGGTTTTCTTAGAAAACTCTATATCACCTACAATACGAATGGCCTCTTCCAAAAATACACTATTAACAGGAACTCCTATCCTTGCAAGATTGTCCGCGGCTACTGAATCTAGCTTGCGAAAGAGGCGACTAAAACCATTCCAAAAACCCGTCTCTGACTCATTGAGTAGGCTCTGCCATAATACCTGAGTCCCATTATTCTTTAAAAACTCCCTTACCGCCGTAGTTTTCCCATAACCCATGGGTGCTTCTACAACCGTCAAAGGATATTTCCCGATACTACTTAATGCTCGGTTGAGGGATTTGCGTATATAAAGAGCCTTATCATTGTATTTGGGCATTGAAATTCCTCCTGCTTGCATTCAGTTTATTTATTAAACTGCCCCTGTTTTATTTACTTACAGCCGCTCACCAAGCCATTGGACCACTTTATTTAGTATTTCAGCTTTTTCCACTTCCTCATTAAGAATTTCATGATATAAGTCAGGAAGTATTATCAATGTTTTATCTGGGGAAGAACACTGATTGTAAAAAGATTCCGAGGCTGCTTTCGGCACAATGTGATCATTTTCACCATGCATAACCAGGCAAGGGTATTTGTAATCAGCGAGATTCTTTTGTAGATAGTCTATTCCTTCAACGCCAAAGGTAGCCAACAGTTTGAGTGTAAAAGCCTGCAAGTTCCAAGGATCAGTCTTGTAATCCTCAACCACTTTTTCACTCCTACAAATCAAATGAGATAATCCATTGGGAATTGACATAAGGGGATTTCTATCTACGTCTAGTTTTTTTATCTCTTCGAAAGTAGGAATTGGGCTAACTGCTGGACCTGATAATATTTGCCCTCTTAATGTATGAGGATATTTCACACCGTAAGAGGCCGTAATAAACCCGCCCATACTATGCCCTAACATAAAAATTGGCAGCTCGGGAAATTGTTCTTGCGCCAACTCCACAATAACATTGGCATCTTCAATAAAAGTAGAATAATGCTTTAAATACCCTCGTGCTCCTCCTGACTTGCCATGGCCTCTATTATCGAAACGCAGCACTCCATAACCAGAAGAATTAAGGACTTCGGTAACATAATTATATCTTCCTGAATGCTCACCTAAACCATGTACAATGACTACAATAGCCTTCGGGTTCTCCGGAATATCCTGCTGGTGATATAATTCCACCCCATCATAGGAATGAATAATTGCTTCCTTTTTCATTACAAATCCTCCTCAATATTTAATGTAGTATTTAATCCTTAAGCCATCCTAATGATCGATCTACTGCTTTTTGCCATCCTCTATGAAGGGTTACCCTCTGATCCTCAGACATTTTAGGATCAAAGCGACGTTCTAGCTGCCAGTTACGGGCAACATCCTCAAGAGATTCCCAATAACCTACTGCGAGTCCAGCTAAATAAGCAGCCCCTAAACAAGTCGTTTCCGTGATTTTGGGTCTTTCAACGGGAATTCCTAGAATATCAGCTTGGAACTGCATAAGAAAATCATTGTTTGCCCCTCCACCATCGACGCGGAGAACTTCCAATTTATTTCCCGAAGCCTTTTCCATAATTGTTAGGGCATCCCCAACCTGATAAGCCATAGATTCCAAGGCCGCTCTAGCAATGTGAGCCTTAGTACTACCACGGGTAATGCCAAACATTGCTCCTCTAGCATAGGAATCAAAATAAGGTGATCCAAGCCCCACGAAAGCAGGAATAAAATAGATGCCACCATTATCACTGACTGTCGCCGCAAGCGCTTCTGCCTGACTATATTCCTCAATGATTCCTAGTCCATCCCTTAGCCATTGTATGGCAGCGCCAGATACATCAGCCATTCCTTCCAGTGCGTAGGAAACTTTAGTGTCTATTTTCCATAAGACGGGTGAAAACACCCCTGGTATGGGGGGAATATATTTTTCTCCCGTATTAAGTAACATGAAAGATCCAGTACCATATGTATTTTTAGCCATCCCCGCTTTTATACACGCCTGCCCTAAAACAGCCGCTTGCTGATCACCGGCATCCCCAGCAATGGGTACGGATGCGCCAAAAACTATGGGATCCGTATAAGCGTATATCTCAGAAGAGCTTCTTAGTTCAGGCAAAATACCTCTTGGTATCTGAAGAAAATCAAGAATCCCTGTGTCATAATCTAAGGTTCGAGCATTCAGTAGTGTAGTAACTGAGGTATTGGAATAGTCCGATACATGGGCACTACCACCCGATAATTTCCAAATCAGCCATGTATCAATGGTTCCATAGATGAGTTCACCCTTTTCCACCCCATCACGAATTTCCGTATTATTATCTAGCAACCACTTTATCTTAGAAGCAGCAATATTGGGGATGAGAACCATACCCGTTCGATCAACAATATTTTTACCATCCATTGCAATGAGTTCTTCAACGATAGGTAAACTCCTCCTATCCTGCCATACAATGGATTTCCCTACAGGTTGTCCTGTCTTTTTGTGCCAAAAAGTAGTTGTTTCTCGTTGATTAGCGATTCCAATCGCTGCCAAATCACTAGGAAGTAGCTTTGCGTTATGTAAAGCCTCTTTCATAACCTTGCGTGTAACATCCCATATTTCTAGTGGGTCTTGCTCTACCCAACCTAGCTCTGGATAACATTGAGTAATTTCACTGTACCCACTCCCTATTATCTTTGAATCCTTTTCAAAGATAATAGCCCGACTCCCTGTCGTTCCTTGATCGATTCCCATGACATACTTTTTCATTCAGCGCTCTCCCTCTCTTAAAGAAAATCATATCATTTTCTTTTTTCTGAAAAGTTAGAACCGCAGCTTTACCTGCCGCTACTTCCAAAGCATTGTCTGAATGCAGCTTACTAACCAATTTAAATATTTTCCTCTTCCTTAAACAAATTTCCTCCTTAGTTAGGTATTTTTCTTTTTAAAGAACATAATACGATTTTGCTATTCAAAGTAAAGCCACTTATTTCTTACTACAAGAAATAAGTGGCTTCGCATAAAATAATTGATTTTCTATTGTTTTAATATTGTTTTTATTTTTTCAGCTAAGGCTAGACCTAGCTTATGATGCGCTTCAGCACTTAAATGAATTCCATCTGCCCCATCAGCAACGGGGATTACAGTTGAGGCATCAAAAAAGTCTGCTCCAGTGGTTTTTGCGACCTCGGCATACAGTTTCCCTAATTGGGCTGATGGTTTATCGCCACCAGCAAAAAGTTCATTGAGACCTGCTGAAATTCCTTTTCTAACTGGGGTAGGTGCAACAATCAATACTCTTGGTACGCTGTAGTCATCCCACTCTGTTTCCTTCTTAACACTAGTATTTACTAGCGTCACTAATTTTTGCATAGAATCTGCAATTTGTGCAGGTTCTTGATTTAAATATGTTTTTACATCATTTGTACCTAACATAATAACAACTAATTTGAGGGGCAATTGACTTTTTAAGATGGGTAGAAGACTCGGTCTTCCATTTAAATTAAGATCTTTGGCTATAGATTCATCTAATCCATTTGCATAATCATCTGCCCCTGTGGTTCTTCCATTTAACCCTTCTTCCACAACTTGATACTTATCGCCAAGTTCTTTTTGTAAGACACCTGTCCAACGAACATTGCTTGCATATCGAGTCGTTGGTATGTTTTCTACTGGCATCCAACCCCAAGTATTAGAATCCCCATAACACATAATTCTAGTTTTTTCTGGAAGGGGCGCCTCTGCACAAGAAGCTAATGAAAATGACATGGTTAATAAGAAAATAACGAGTGTCAGAATATTGATTTTTTTCCCTAATTTCATAGTAATCTCTCCTCCATAATATTAAATACTGCTACGATTATTCCAGATTTTCCACCCTCTATCAGTTCATCCTTACCCCCTCTCTCTCTTTTTCATATATAAAAAAGCCCATATTTCACCCTTATATGTTATAGGTGAAATATGGGCCTTCTTAAACTCTAGGCCTTGGTACTACTTTTATGTAATTTTCTCAGTAGCATTATACAGCTCACATTACTACCTCATGTAAACCGCCATAACTCTTATCTCTTATTAACTAAATAATTTTACTTCCATAGTTCACGTTTACCGGTAGCGACACCAATAATTCCTTTTTCTAGCGCCTCGGCGATATCATTCCCATTTCTGATTAGACCACCAGCGATTATTTTTGCACCCGTTTTTTGAATAATTTCTTTTACATATTCAGTGGGAATGCTCATTGGCATTATGATGACACCATCTGGCTTATGCTTGCTAATGGATTCTAATCCATTTCTCAATGCCTCTGTATCAATTAAAAACATACATTGGATGGCAATCATTCCATTGTCACGAATTGTTTTAATCCACTGTGGTTTCGTTGTAATAAGAGAGTCAACACCAAGAGTGGCTAAAAATTTTATTCCATAATTATCTCTGGCAATTCCTCGTATGGAATCCAAATGAAGCATAACCACTTTTCCATGCTCATGGGCACGTTTAATTAATTCTGGAAGGCTTTCCAAATCTCCAAATTTAACCATCAAACAAGATGATTCCGTATTTCCCACTGCATATATAAATTCATCCATAGTATGAACCGCTGGAATGATACAATTCCTAGCTAAGAGCTTGTCTATATTATTTTTAAGCATTTTCCTTCTCCTACTTCTTACTTATTTACATCCTATTCCTCATGTTACATTCAACATAAACTAAAAAAATCCATACTTCTCCCCAATAAAAAAAACGGAAGAAATATGGACCTTCATATACTCTAGGCCACTTACATGTAACATTATTCTTTTTTATAACTCGATTGTATTATATATTAGATTATATTTACCGTCAAGAAAAAAGTAGAACATTGTACCAATTCTCATTTTTCAGACAGTAGTATCCCTTTACTTCTCTAATTATTAAAATTATAATAAACCTTATAATACAAAATTTCAAAGCCACCTTGTGGCACATAGGAGTTACTATGACTAAAAAGAATGAATTATACAAGCTTATCGAT
>JAPUES010000117.1 GCA_027492445.1 Sporomusaceae bacterium
TTTGATGACCGCGAAATTTGGGTAAGCCATAAGGCCCAATTGCTGCAGATATTTCAGCGTCTGATAGACCAAAAAGGTTAATTTTCATCATGCATCACCATAGCTGTCCGTTGTAATCGTGCAATAAAGAACCCATCCACCCCGTCAACATGAGGCCACAACTGAACCATATCCCCATCATGACCTTCTGCAGGTAAAAAATCGCTGGTTTTTTCCAAGAGGAAATCCGGTCGTTCTCGTAAGAATTTCTCTACTACCGCCTGATTTTCTTCTGGTTCGGTTGTACAAGTACTATAAACTAAAATACCGCCAACCTTAACACAATCTGCTGCGCTTTGCAGGATAGCTTGTTGGAGAATCGGAAGCTCTTGTAACATCGACTCCTCTTTACGCCACCGAGAATCAGCCTTACGCCGCAGTACGCCAAGACCAGAACAAGGTGCATCTACAAGTACCCGGTCAGCCTGACCATGGTATTTACTACCGATCGTCGTAGCATCTAACGCCTGGGTTTCAATGATGCTAAGGCCTAACCGATTTGCATTTTCGCGAGTAATGGCGAGTTTATGTTCATAGATATCCGTTGATAATAGTTTTCCTGTATTTTTCATAAGGGCCCCAATATGAGTACTTTTTCCCCCGGGCGCCCCACAAGTATCAATAATGAATTCACCTGGCTGGGCTCCTAGTACGTGAGCAACGAGCATCGAGCTTTCATCTTGTATTTGAAATAAACCTTGCTGCAGGGATTTCAAAGTGCCAAGGGCAGGTGCACTATGACAGACGATTCCTTCGGGAGTCCAGTGGGAAGCTTCCGCTATTACGCCTTCACTTTCTAAAGTAAGGAGGAGCTCTTCTCGCGTGTTTTTCAAAGTATTGGTGCGCAAACACAAAGGAGGAGTGACATTATTAATACTGCATAAAGCTTCTGTACTTTCTGCACCTAATCGTTTCATCCACCTTTTCACTAACCATTCAGGATGGAAATATGTTAATGCTAAAAATTTAGCCATATTTTTTTCTCTATTGGGGTACACTATTTTTTCAGGTGTACGACCAGCATTGCGTAGTACGGCATTTACAAATTTAACCGTACCAATATGTCCATATTTTTTCGTTAGTTCTACGGCTTGATTGCAAGCCGCTGATACAGGGATTTTTGAGAGAAAGAACATTTGATACATACCCATCCGCAAAATATTTAAAATGATGGGGGGGATTTTGTCGATTGATCGAGTTACATAATGGCCAATCATCCAATCAAGGGTGGCCCCTGCTTTAATGGTGCCATAAACCAGCTCGGTAATAAACCGTCGGTCTTGCTCGGATAGTTTTTGCCGATTGATTTCGCGGGCTAAGGCAATATTGGCATAGGCCTTATTTTGTGTTACATCATTAATTATTTTAAGAGCTACCTCTCGTGCATCCAAAAAATCACCTTCTTGTCCTTTTACTTTTTCAAATCTACTTCCATTTCAATAAAATCCTGCACCGCTTTTTCTACCCGTTTTACATCAATGCGAGTATTACAGCATGGGCCATTAGGCCTTTCGTTTAAAACCCCAATCACAGGCAGCGGAAACACATCTTGGATACCACTGGTCAAATCCCGTTCACAGGCAATGGCCAGAACGGCATGAGGCCTTAGGGTCTTAATGACTTTACGGGCTAGCGTCCCCCCTGTTGCAATTGCTACATGCACACCATATTTTTCAGAAATATCCAGCAAATCTCCTACCTGGCAGGCACCGCACCTGCGGCAGTTGGCAACATCATGGGTTACTTTATATTGACATTTTTCTTGTTGTATACAATGTGGCGTCAGAATTAATAATTTATCTGGTTTGACCTTAATACACTTAGCATGAATTAAATGGTTACTCACTTCAATAAAAGAACGTTCAATGCGTTCTTTTTCTACATCAAAAAATTTCCCGATTTGAATGGCAATGGGAAATAATAAATTAATAGCTGACCATGCTGGTCCTTGAAAAAAGGCTAAGGTCGAAAATCCTAAAATCGTTAGAATAATCCCACCAACACCAATTCCAATAAACAGCAACACGACCGCCAATAATACCCCTAAAATAATTGGTAATTGCTCACTAATATTTGCTAGTCCAGGAAAGCTCACCATCCATAAACCATAGGTAGAAAGGGTCGCTAGACATAAACTAGCCAGAATGAGTGCTAAAAAGAGACGTTTCTTAGGACGTACAATCACCTCAATCATAAACTTCACCCTCTATCCTAATATATCACCAATTGTTATGCCATAGCCACATACAAAGTCTTTGGCACTCATGCGCCGCTTGTTGGCTGGCTGTACTTCTAGTAGTTCAATGGTACCTTGGCCAGTTTCGACAACAAAACCATCCCCAGTTATTTTACTAACTTTTCCTGGCGCCGTCGTTCTCTCGTTCTTATCATACACCTTCGTCTGCCAAGTTTTTAAAGGTTTACCTTGGTAGGTGCAGTATGACCCTGGCCACGGATTAAGGCCTCGCACTAAGTTATGGATACTCTCAGCAGATTTCTGCCAATCAATGACCTCAATATCGCGACGAAGCATGGAAGCATAAGTAGCCTTATCATGGTCTTGGGGAGTACCTTTTCCTTGTTTCGCGGCAATGAGTTTTATCGTATCACTTAGGAGCTTTGCCCCTTCTTCTTTTAAACGGTCATGAAGGATACCTGTGGTATCATCCTTGCCAATAGGAACCTCTGCTTTAAGAATCATATCCCCCGTATCCATGCCAATGTCCATATACATGGTGGTAACGCCTGTAACTTCTTCCCCCTTCATTACGGCCCAATGAATGGGGGCTGCGCCCCGATAATAAGGGAGCAAAGAGGCATGGACATTAATGCAGCCAAGGGGCGGCAACTCCAAGAGAACTTTTGGTAATAGTTGGCCAAAGGCCACGACAACAATTAAATCCGGTTTTAGCAAGGCGAGCTTTTCTTGAAACTCACTTTCTCGCACCTTCTCAGGCTGAAGGACAGGTAAACCATAGGCTAGTGCCGCTTCCTTTACAGGCGACTGGGCCAACTTTTGCCCTCGGCCTTTGGGACGATCAGGCTGGGAAACAACTGCTACAACATTATACTTTTCCTCAACTAATTTATCTAAACAAGGGACGGCAAAATCTGGCGTTCCCATAAATATCACACGTAAATCTGACATGTTCATTACCCCTTATGAATGGTTTGTGCTTTTTCAATAAATAATATTCCTTCTAAATGATCAATTTCATGTTGTAAGGCTCTACCTAGCAAACCAGTGCCAGTAATCCTTACTTTTTTGCCAAACCGATTGAGTCCTTCTACTGTAACTTCCTCAAAACGCTCCACGTCACCAAATACTCCAGGGATACTAAGGCAGCCTTCCATCCCTACTTCACAGCCTTTACTGTCTACAATCGCGGGATTTATTAGTTCTATCAAACCATCACCAATATCAATAATGATGACTCTAAGAGAAACACCGACTTGAGGGGCAGCCAAGCCAACACCATCAGCACTCTCCATTGTTATTGCCATATCATCAAGGAGTTTTCTTATTTTTTTATCAATTTTTATAACGGGTTGGGCCTTTTCTTTTAAAACCTTCTCTCCCGCTTTTTTAATTTCCAGAACTGTCATCCATACTCCTCCTTAATTTTTCGATAATGTATGCCAAATTTTATCATAGAAACAAAGAAAAATCCATGTTTTCATGGGAAAAAACCTCTTACATAATACTAATTGGTTCCACATCAATAATAACATCTGGGCGCGTCGGAAGTTCCATTTCTAGGATATAGGGTTTGACGCAGGTAAGATCGGTAGCTTTTATAATAATATTCATCCGGAAAATATCTTTAATTCTAGCAACAGGCGCTGGGAACGGCCCGATAATATCCGTTTTTTCATCCTGTATCCGCCGCCTAAGTTCTTTAATAATCTCTTCTGCCTGACTGCGGGTCTTGCCCTCTTCCTCCCCTTGAATGGTAAGTTTTAGTATTTGCCCATAAGGGGGATAGGATAAACTTTGGCGAAAACCAATCTCAGCTTCATAAAAAGCTTGGTAATTATGATCAGCCCCAGCCACAACTGCATAGTGTTCTGGATTATAAGTTTGCACTACTACTTTTCCTGGTTTATCACCTCGACCGGCCCGACCAGCCGCTTGCGTTAATAGTGCAAATACTCGTTCGGCAGCCCTAAAATCTGGAAGGTTTAAAATGCTATCTGCAGCAATAATCCCGACAGCAGTAACATTTTTTACATCATGTCCTTTGGCTACCATTTGCGTACCAAGCAGTACATCATAGTCACCTTGGGCAAAAGCATCTAAGATTCGATCATAAGCCATTTTCCCACCCGTCGTATCTTGGTCCATTCGTACGATGCGTATACCAGGAAAGGACTTGAGTAAATTTTCTTCTAACTTTTGTGTTCCTGTGCCAAAAAACTTAATATATCTACTACTGCATGCTGGGCAAATTTCTGGCGTACTTTCAATTGACTGGCAGTAATGACAACGCAATAGATTGCCGACAGCATGATACACCAAGGAAATATCACAATGCTTACAGCGTACAATATGCCCACATTCACGACACATAACAAAAGTGGCATAGCCACGTCGGTTGAGTAAAATAATGGCTTGTTCCCCTTTAGAAATTGCCTCTTTCAGTAATTCTTGCAGGGGCAAAGAGATAACACTGCGCCGCTTTTGCTTAAGTTCCTCCCGCATATCAACAATAGTTACTTCTGGTAAGACTGCACCTGCAATGCGCTTTGGCATCAGGAGCAGGGTATGTTCGCCATGAAGGGCCTTAAAATAAGTTTCAACTGCCGGGGTCGCGCTACCCATGAGTAGGATTCCACCAGCCAGACGAGCCCGTGTTAAGGCAACCTGCCGGGTATGGTACCGGGGCGATTCTTCCTGCTTATAAGTAAATTCATGCTCTTCATCCATAATAATAATACCAAGATCCGGCACTGGAGCAAAAATTGCCGAGCGCGCCCCAATGACAATCCCAGCTTGTTTTGTGCGCAGTTTTTGCCAAGTATCATACCGTTCACCTGTAGATAATTTACTATGGATAACCACCACATCATCACCAAAGCGTTTTTTAAAGCGTGCAACAATTTGGCTAGTCAAGGCAATCTCAGGCACCAAGACAATGGCCTGGCGATTTTCCCTGCGCACTTTCGCTACTGCCTCAATATAGACCTGTGTTTTACCACTGCCCGTAATACCATGAAGTAAAAAAGATTGATATTCCTGGGATGCTATTTTTGGTATAATTTCACCTAACACCTGCTGTTGCTCACTAGTCAGAGTTACCTCCGTCTCACTTTGGGAGAACCTAGCATAGCTATCCCGTACCACTTGAATTTTTTCAAGACTAGCCGCACCTACTTGTATTAATTTTTGCGCAGCATCAAGGCTCATACCCTTTTCTTTAAATTCATCATAGTTTAATTGCTGATAAACTAGCAAATACTCTAGCAAGCGGCCCTGTGCAGGTTTTCTGCTAAGACTACCTAGTAAGCTCCTTGCTTCCTCTTGGGTAACTCTTAAGCGTATACTATTTTTATAACGATGAGTAGCTGTTTTCTTAGTAACAGCTTCCCCGATGACTACTTCTTTAGCCACTAAATAACGCACTATTTTTAAAACATGTACGCCAAATTGCTTTTCGAGTTTTCCCGAACTAATAGCAGGATATTTATGAATATAAAGAAAGACCTGGCAATAGGTTGCAGATTTCGCTGCTAATTTGCCAAGAGTTTCTTCCTTATCAAGGTCATCGGCTACACGATAGGTCGTAATACTTTTAACGCCAGATTTGCCAGGAATAAATAAGCGCATTGCATCGACTAAATTGCATAAGTAATAATCGCTGATCCAGCGAGCTGTATTCATCATATGCTCATCAAACCAAACATCATTGTCTAATATATCTATGATAGCTTTCAGTTCAGGCTGATCGAGTTCTTCTTCCTCCGTCACCCCAATAATGAAACCTTCTAATTTTCGATTGCCAAAAGGCACTAACACACGCCAACCAATACCAACATCATCCAAATGGAGGGGAATGGTATAAGAAAAGGCTTTATTAATGCTCCTAGTCCCAATATTCACTAAAACTTGGGCTATACGCTGCATATATACCACCATTCGCTATTTTCTTCACATATAAAGTAAAAGAAGGGGGACCTCACTAAAGTCCCCTTTCTAATTACTATACCATATAAAATTAACCTATGCTAAAAAAATATTCAACAATTATAAGTTTACTTAGATATTAGCTTCTTTACGTAAAATCTCCGCTTTATCCGTACGTTCCCAAGGAAGATCAACATCCGTACGACCAAAATGACCATAAGCTGCCGTCTGGCGATAAATAGGACGACGTAAATCCAAGGCTTTAATAATGCCTGCTGGACGCAAATCAAAATGTTTATTAATCAATTGCGCAATCACTGTTTCATCGATTTTAGCCGTTCCAAAAGTTTCTACCATGATAGATACAGGGTGGGCCATCCCAATGGCATAAGCTAATTGAATTTCACATTTATCAGCCAAACCTGCTGCCACCACATTTTTTGCTACATAGCGAGCAGCATAAGCTGCGGAACGGTCAACTTTCGTGCAGTCCTTACCAGAGAATGCGCCGCCGCCATGACGCGCCATACCGCCATAAGTATCAACAATAATTTTACGGCCAGTCAAACCAGCATCACCTTGGGGTCCGCCGATAACAAAACGACCTGTTGGATTAATATAATATTTAGTATTGGCATCCAAAAGTTCTGCTGGAACAATTGGTTTAATTACTCTTTCAATCATATCTTTTTCAATGGTTGCTAGATCCACTTCAGGACCATGTTGGGTAGAGATAACAATGGTATCCACACGAAGAGGTTTACCATCTTCATATTCAACAGTTACTTGAGTTTTACCATCAGGACGCAAATAATCAACTTCTTCATTCTTGCGAACCTGGGATAAACGATAAGCTAATTTATGAGCAAGGGAAATGGTGAGCGGCATATACTCAGGAGTTTCATTGGTGGCATAACCAAACATCATGCCTTGGTCACCAGCACCAATGGATTCCACTTCGTCGCTATCACCTTGTTTGGCTTCTAAGGATTTATCAACACCCATGGCGATATCCGCTGATTGTTCGCCAATGGAAATAAGTACTCCGCAAGTATCGCCATCAAAACCATACTTAGCACGAGTATAACCAATATCCTTAATGGTTTCACGTACAATTTTAGGAATATCCACATAGCAATTGGTAGTAATTTCACCTACTACATGAACTTGACCTGTAGTAACAAGGGTTTCGCAAGCAACGCGGCCCATAGGGTCCTTTGCCATAATGGCATCGAGAACACTATCTGAAATCTGGTCAGCCATTTTATCAGGATGGCCCTCTGTAACAGACTCTGAAGTAAATAATACACGTTTTTTAGTCATAATTTATACCTCCTGTTTACTAATAAGACATAAAAAAAGCTCCCTAAGGGAGTGCGATTTTCACTCTCCCATCTTGCGGATACGACCGCAGGAATTGGCACCGTTTTCGGGGAATACCCAAATGGTTGCCGCGGTTTCATCGGGCCAATCCCTCCACCAACTCTTGATGAGCATATTAAATTTAAACTTACCAAGGTAAATTCTAATTTATTTTGTAACAAAAATCAATCTTTTTTTGAAATTAGCTGTGTTATTTTGTCGAAAATAATGATTGCTAGTTCTTCCTTGGACATTTTAGGCAGTTCTTCCATAGGAAGACTCGGATATAAGAGTTTAACAATATTAGTATCCACATTAAACCCTGCCCCTGGTAGGGTAATGTCATTAGCAACAATCATATCTAAATTTTTCCTTGTTAGCTTTTCTTGCGCATGCACTAAGAGTTGTTCTGTTTCTGCGGCAAAACCAACTAAAATCTGCTGTTTTTTTAACTGACCAAGTTCCAATAAAATATCTGGTGTTTTTTCTAAGGTCAAGGTTAAAGTAGAGCTTTTTTTCTTGATTTTATCAGCGCTCACTGTTTGAGGACGATAATCAGCTACCGCTGCGGCTTTGATAACAATATCACTACTAGCATACTGGGCCAAAACAGCTTCCCGCATTTGGGCTGCGGATTCAACAAAGATAACCTCCACGCCAGGCGGAGGTACTAAATGGGTAGGTCCTGACACTAATACCACCTTATGCCCTTGCCGAGCCGCCACTTTTGCCAAAGCGTAGCCCATCTTACCACTAGAACGATTGCCAATATAACGGACAGGATCAATCGCCTCTTGTGTGCCCCCAGCAGTAATTAATACTTTTTTACCTGAATTGTCCTTACAGCCAAGGATTTCTTTGACCTTATTGACAATGGTTTCTGGTTCCGGCAACCGCCCAATGCCTTCGGTACCGCAAGCAAGAGCTCCACAACCAGGTTCAAGGAAATAATAGCCCAATTGAGTTAGGGTGGCAATATTTTTTTGCACAATGGGATTCAAATACATATTGGTATTCATGGCTGGTACTATAAGAACTGGAGCCTTCGTCGCCATTACTGTCGTCGATAGCATATCATCGGCAATACCATTGGCGATTTTTCCAATCATATTTCCTGTCCCTGGAGCAAGTAAGAATAAATCTGCCCTACTTGCCAGTGCAATATGTTCCACATTCCAATTTGTCGTCTCAGCCCACATATCTACCACAACAGGCTGGCCACTAATTTCACGAAAAGTTAAAGGTGTAACAAAGTTTACTGCTGCTTTTGTCATAATAACATATACATTGGCTCCCTGCTTTTTGAGGCGGCTGACAACGTCCACTACTTTATATACAGCAATACCACCTGCTACTCCAACAACAACATTCTTTCCCTTTAACATGTAAGCCTCCTATTTTATACCACTTTTAGTCCGTTCATAGGTAATTTTATCTTGTGCGATTTCATCTAAGGCAATGGTTACTTGCTTATTGGATTTACTATCTACTAAAGATGCAGAGCCATCCATAATTTCACGCGCCCGTTTTGCAGCAAGCACCACTAAGGTATATTTACTATCCACTTTTTTGACCAAGGTATCGATTGATGGATTAATCATGATAGGCCCCCTATTATTTATTTTTTTACATTTGAGAGAATATTTTCAACTATATTAATATTGCGGCCTACTTGGCATTTTTCAGCAATAATAATGGATGCTACTTTTTGGGTTGCACTTTCTACTTCATCATTTACTACCACATAATTATAATTACGGATATAGGTTAATTCTTCATTCGCAGACCCTAAACGGGTTTTTATCGTTTCTAAGCTATCCGTGCCTCTTTTATAAATACGGTTGGCTAATTCATCCATGGAGGGTGGTACAATATAAATGCATACACCTTCTGGGAATTTCTTTTTAATCTGCATAGCGCCCTGTCGGTCAATCTCGAGTACAACATCCTTGCCACTCTGTAACATTTCAGTAATATGTTGGCATGGCGTTCCATAGAAATTCCCATACACTTCAGCCCATTCTAAGAGCTGATCCTTCTCAATCATATTCTGAAACTCAGCACGTGAAACAAACAAATAGTTAACCCCATCTACTTCACCAGTACGCGGGGCTCTAGTTGTTGCCGAGATAGAGTAATTTAATTCAGGATTACTACGCAACAATGCTTGACAAATTGTCCCCTTACCTGCTCCTGACGGACCAGAAAGTACAATTAAAACACCTTGCTTTGCCATCTATGTTGCTCCTTCCAATACCACTACTCTACAGTGGCATCCTCATTACTGTCTTTACTTGCCAAGCGATGAGCCACGGTTTCTGGCTGTACTGCCGATAAAATAACATGGTCACTATCGGTAATAATAACGGCCCGTGTACGTCGACCGTACGTGGCATCAACAAGCATCCCACGATCTCTAGCCTCTTGAATAATTCTCTTAATCGGTGCCGATTCAGGACTTACTATCGAAATTATCCTATTGGCTGATACAATATTTCCAAAACCAATATTGATAAGTTTAATTTCCATAAATGAACTTCCCCCTTTTTTTATGAAGACATTTTGAAAGGTTTCCATTACTCAATGTTTTGAATTTGCTCTCGGATTTTTTCAATTTCACTTTTAATTTCTACCATTAAGTTAGCAATGGTATAATCATTGGCTTTCGAGGCAATCGTATTACTCTCTCGATTAATTTCCTGCACAATAAAGTCAAGTTTGCGCCCAACGGCTTCATCCGTATGTAAGGTCGTATCCATTTGTCCTAAATGACTTTTAAGTCGAACCAATTCTTCGGTAATACTAGTGCGATCGGCAAAAATAGCTGTTTCTTGGAGCAATCGCCCTTCCTCAGGCTCCCCTCCAACGGCTAGTAATAATTCGCGCATGCGTCCTAATATTTTTTCTCGATACTCGGCTAATACTTGTGGCGCTCGCTCTTCCACCGTACGAAGATAGGTCGTAATGCGCTCAATTCGCGACACTAAATCTTCTTTTATACTCAGTCCTTCTGCTAAACGCATACTCATCAAACTAGAAATAGCCTCATCCACGGCCGTTGAGAGCTTCGGCCACAACACTAAAACATCTTCTGCAATTTCTTCTACTTTGATTACATCAGGATATTTCGCAATTTGAAGAAGATAATCTGTAGCAGGCATAGCAAAGAGTTCTTCTAAAGACCTTAAAGATTCATGGTACGCCATTGCTAATTCTTTGTCAACCCTTACTGCTCTTTTCTTTTCCCCATATTCATCCATGGTGATAAATATATCAATACGGCCTCTTACTAAAACATTAGATACCTGTCGCCTTATTTTATCCTCAAGTGAGCCTAAGTTCTTAGGCATACGAATGACAATTTCATTATAACGGTGGTTTACGGCTTTAATTTCTACAATTAAGCGATGTTCATGATCTAGATATTCTCCCCGACCAAATCCCGTCATACTTTTCAGCACTGTATATTACTCCTCCTCTACAACTGTTATTATTAACAATAATAACATAATTACTCGGATTTTCCTACAATTCTTCCTTATACTCAAGCATCATCTATTTTTCGTCACCTTTTTCCTTCTTAATGACTATTTTATTTTCCCCATATCAAAATAAAAAGAATGTACTTTTTGATCACTAGTCGTAACACGCAATATGACTGGGGCATCTAATTTTAGATCTTTCTCTAAGAAATAAAAATAGCATTGACCTTTAAATAAAGATTGTCCTTCCTCTGTAAGAACTCGCTCTGCACTGGCAGGTGAATTGCCCTGATAGACCTTGATTGTTTTCTTCCCCTGGGCCAGTACGGCACTAGCATTTTGTGCAAATTCTTGTTTATCGCCAAATAAAACAACGCTAAAGCTTAATAAATCTGTGTAATCTGTCAGAATTCGTTCACTATCAAGGATAGTAACCACCTGACCGTTTAAACTTTTCTCCTTGGCATCGGTTGCCATTAACAAAAATGCTGTATAGACATAGGCACGCTCTGCTGTATCACCTAAGTGTACCGCCTTTTCCTCATAGGATATCCAAGGTTGTAGAAATTTTTTCAAATCTTCTTGTGAATTTATTTTTCCATATTCTTGTGCTTCTTTAATAACAGTAATATCAATCGGAGATATCGCCAATGCAGGACTTATAAATAATAACAATAAAAAACATACTATACTCGTAATTTTCATTGTGCCACCTCCTAATCCTTATTGAGTATACTATTACACGAAAATGTAAAAATTCCTGTCGCCGTTTAAAAAATCCAACTTCTAAACTAAGAGAAGTTGGATTTTTTTATTCTTATAAGTACTCTCCGCGAAAAACCTCTACTGCTGGGCCAGACATATAGATGTGATTATCCAGCCCCCACTCAATGAATAGTTCACCGCCATCTAGTTCAACAATCGCCTGGCGCTCTGTTTTGTTATTCAGCACCGCTGCTACTAAGGTCGCGCAGGCCCCTGTACCGCAGGCCAAGGTAATACCAGCGCCCCGTTCCCAGACACGCATGCGAACCTTTTCTTTGGTAATCACTTGCACAAATTCAACATTCGTCTTCTTAGGAAAAGCGAAATGGGTTTCAATCTTAGGTCCAATAGCCGCCAAGTCAACCCCAGCTATATCATCAACAAATAAAATGCTATGAGGGTTACCCATGGATACACAGGTAATATAATAATCCACGCCATCCACCTGTAAGAGTTCATTCACAATGCTTTCCTTACTACTGTTATTCATTGGTATTTCCTGCGGCAACAAGCGTGGTTCTCCCATATCAACGCGAATGGTACTGAGGACTCCCTCCACAAAAACTAGCTCAGGTTTAATGATGCCCGCCTTTGTTTCTAGGGTAATTTTAGTTTCCGTCGTTAATCCATTCTCATAGACATAACGAGCCATACAGCGAGTTACATTGCCGCACATTTCCGCCTCACTGCCATCAGAATTAAAAATCCTCATTTTAAAATCAGCAATCTCTGATGGTAAAACCAATACTAGACCATCAGCCCCCACGCCAAATTTTCGATCACAGACTTCAATTGCCATTTCCTTATAATTTTCAATTGTTTCTGTAAAGCCATTTACAATTACAAAATCATTACCCAGTCCATGCCACTTGCTAAATTTAAACTTCATCTTGATTCTCCTTGTATTTATATTACTGCACCCGCCTAGGAATGGAAGGCGCTATACGTCGACGTACAAAAATATGTTTACTAGCACCTATAAGAAAGGTCCAGCCTGATACTCCTAAAATAATCAGCCAATCCATTAGGGCAAGGGGAACGGTGGCAAAAGTTTCTCGCATAAAAGGATGATATACCACTAATAGCTGCATAAAAATAGAGCAGCCTGTTGCCCCTACTAAATATTTATTTTTAAAGAAACCAATTTTAAAAATACTGTTCACTTCTGACCGACAATCAAAAACATGAAACATTTGTGTAAAAACTAAGGTGCAAAAGGCCATTGTCCTTGCCAAGGGCAAATCATTTTTCAAATAATAAATAGCAGCAAACACAAGGACAGTACTAAGGCCAATCTGTAACCCTCGGCTAATAATCTTATAGGTTAGTCCCCGTGAAAACACACTTTCCCGTGGATTGCGTGGCTGTCGATTCATAATCGAGTGGTCATTTGGATCAACCCCTAAAGCCATCGCTGGTAGTCCATCTGTCACTAAGTTAACCCAGAGAATCTGTACCGGTAATAAAGGTAGCGGCAATCCTAAGAGAGAAGCGATAAACATGGTAAGCACTTCACCTAAATTACACGACAATAAATAACGAATAAATTTACGAATATTGTCATAAATTCCACGGCCCTCTTCCACCGCTGCTACAATGGTGGCAAAATTATCATCGGCGAGCACCATAGCAGCCGCTTCCTTAGTAACGTCCGTACCATTCATCCCCATAGCAATACCAATATCCGCTTCCTTAATCGCCGGAGCATCATTAACGCCATCACCCGTCATGGCCACAATATGTCCTTGTTCTTTTAAAGCGCGCACAATGCGCAGCTTATGAGCAGGAGACACCCGAGAATAAACCGTAATATGATTGACTCTCTTCCCTAGCTCCCCATCAGAAAGACAATCAAGCTCTGCACCTGTCAATGCCTGGGTAACATCACTATGAAACATTTTTAATTCTTTGGCAATGGCGACGGCAGTATTTGGATGATCGCCCGTAATCATGACAGTTTTTATACCCGCTTGCCGGCACAGGGCAATGGCTGGCTTTACTTCTTGCCGGGGGGGATCTATCATTCCCATGAGCCCTACAAAAACCAAATCCTTTTCTAGTTCTTCTCCTGCACTCTCCGCTTCCTGCTTATCAATTGGGCGGTAGGCTATCGCAAGTACACGAAAGGCCTCTTGGGTCAGTTCATCATTTACAGCCAAAATCTCAGCTCTCACCGTCGGCGTAAGGGCAATCTCTTTGTTCTTACTACTATAATTTTGACATAAATCTAAAATTACATCAGGTGCCCCTTTTACATACAGTAGATACTTATTGTTTTTTTCATATACCACAGACATACGGCAGCGCTCTGATGCAAAGGGCACTTCCCCTAAGCGTCTTTGACTTTTCTCAATTTCACTGCGCCAAATATTAGCCTTGGCAGCAGCAACTACTAAAGCACCTTCTGTCGGATCGCCTTCAATGGACCAACCCGCCTTAGACACATTCCGCCAAAGACCCGTTATACCTACATTATGATGTTTTAGGATACTATTATTACATAATATACTAATTTCTAAACACCGCTGTAAAGAATTATCCTTTTTAGGGTCAAATTCCTGCTTATCATATAAAAATTTTCCTTTGATATCATAACCAGTACCAGTGACATCATAGAGTTTTTCCCCAGTAAAGATTTTCCCGACTGTCATGGCATTTTGGGTCAGGGTTCCTGTTTTATCTGAGCAAATAACCGTTGTACAGCCTAGAGTTTCTACCGCAGGCAGTTTGCGGATAATGGCGTTTCTTTTAATCATCCGTTGCACTCCAAGGGCTAAGGCCACGGTAACAATGGCTGGCAGTCCTTCGGGAATGGCAGCTACTGCTAAGCTAATACCTGCCATACACATTAAAAACAAGGGTTCCCCTTTCATGACCCCTGTAATAACAACAATTGTACAAATTCCTAGGCACCCCCACACTAATAAACGACCTAAGGACTCTAGACGTTCTTCAAGAGGTGTACTTTCCTCTTTATCTTCTTGAATCATATCGGCAATATGCCCAACCTCTGTCGCCATACCCGTTGCACATACGACGGCTTTGCCCCGCCCCTTAATAATACTCGTACCTGCATACACCATATTTTTCCGATCGCCAAGGGGACTATTCTCAGGATATTCTTTGTCCACTACCTTTCTGACAGGCAGAGATTCTCCCGTGAGGGCCGCTTCTTCCACTTCTAAATTTTGCACTTCGATGACTCTAGCATCTGCCGCTATTTTGTCACCCGATTCTAAAGACAAAAGATCGCCAGGTACTAATTCTCGCGCCGGTATTTGCTGTAATACGCCATTTCGAATGACGCGAGCGGTAGGGGCTACCATTTTTTTTAAGGCTGCCATGGATTGCTCCGCTCGATATTCTTGTACAAACCCTAATACAGCATTGACAATCACGATAAGCAATATGGTTACCGCATCCGTATATTCTCCTAAGAAGGCAGAAATCAAGGTAGCCGCGAGTAATACTAATACCATAAAATCTTGAAATTGAGCAATGAGCCCCTTCCACCAGGCTGGCTTCTTTTTTTCCACCATTTCATTATAGCCAAACTTATACAGCCTATTTTTTACTTCGCTAGAAACCAGCCCCTCAGCTTCATCCGTTTGCCAGTATGCAATAATTTCTACTGCTGCCCGTGTATACCATTTATCAATATCCACCCTACCACCCCACTTACATCTACTGTTGTTATTCATGTTATTCATAGGGGGCTTTACTTAGACCTAGTTTGACCTGTAGCGGACAATAATGGTATACTGATGAACAATTACAGCCTAGGTAAATCACACACACTGGAGGGCATTTTATGAGTCTTGATGGGCTTTCTTTATCTACCTTAGTCGCCGAATTACATACTAAACTTGCCGGCGGACGCATTGATAAAATTTTTCAACCGGATAAATATACTTTAACAATGTGGATAAGACAACCAACTCAAAACCTGTGCTTACTCCTTTCCTCTAATCCTGAGCATCCTCGCATCCATCTCATTACCACCGTGCCCGAAAATCCAACAACACCAACGGCCTTTTGCATGCTACTGCGTAAACATATAGAAGATGGCCGCATTGCCCAAATTGAGCAGCACAGCCTTGACCGGATTGCTACCTTATCCATTGATACCAGAGGAGAAGGGGGCGCCATTGTAACAAAAACCATTACCATTGAATTAATGGGTAAACATAGTAATATTATTCTCATGCAAGATAACATCATTATTGACGCGATTAAACGTATCGGCATTGGTACTAGTCGTCATCGACAACTATTGCCCAAAATGGAGTATACCTACCCTCCTGGCCAG